>NZ_JACJSM010000022.1 GCF_014698145.1 Oscillatoria sp. FACHB-1406
AGTCTCCAGGATTTTTTGACGAAACTCCGTCGAATAGGCTTTCATAATGGCATTTCTAACCTTCTCTTTGACTGTACCTCACTCACGTGAAAATTGCTATATTAATATTAAAGTGGCAGTAGTAGCAGCAATACGATCGCAGTTTAATCTTAAAATAGTGTAGAAAACAAAAATATTTATCGTTGAAATAAACAGAACAATACGTCGAGAAGACGGTAAATTTATCTCAATAAAATTAGAGAAAAAATCAAAAGTTCTAGGAAGTCCTAAAGGATGATCGCTCCAAACCTCTTGATAAAAAATGTAGCCTCGTTTTAGTAAATGAACCCGTGTGAGTTCGATTGACTCATCAAAATTAAAATGCCCCGGATAGTCTATAGGGACTGCTAAACTCACTAAGACTAACAAGCAGGTTATTAAAGCAATACCAATAATAAGGTCTAAAAACTTTCTCACAGCAAAAGTTAGTACATCTGTTTCAAGAAGGCACAATAATATAATAACTTTAAAAAAGGCTAAAAGCTTCTCCTTGCTCGTATTGCAACAAAAATCAAACGATATCTGCAAGCAGGAAGAGGTAAGCAGAGCCAGTCTTGCCGTGCAGTTGCAGCAAGTAGACTTCAAAGATTGGTGGACAAACTTGGGAACGAGACAGTAAACTTGGAGGGATTACTAACAAGTAATTCTCCGGGGTGCAATCAAGCTGTCCCGGAAAATTGCTATCGCTACTGTAATTAAGGACTCGCGCGGAACCTATGATAACCAGTATCGCTCCCTAAATCCTCAACCGCTTTCCCCACAACTGACAAGATTCAACAGTCCGAACAGCATTTCATGAAAGTTTCGCTCCTAGCACCCGACTTATCCGGCGGCGGAGGAACCCGAGTTTATTTACTCGGACAAGTCCTGCAAAAGCTGGGCTGCGACGTTAAAGTTTTCGGTTTTCTCTTCGGCGAAAATCTTTACCCCCTGCCCCCAAGCAATCTTCCCGTTCAGTGGGTGCGAGGTCGCAATTATCCCCAAATCCTCGCCGCAGCCCGCGAACTCCTCTCAATCCTCGATGGCGACGTACTGTACGCGGTCAAACCTAGACCGACAAGCTTTGGGATCGGCTTACTCAAACGTTTTTTCTCACGCCGTCCAGTCGTTCTAGATATCGACGATTGGGAGATGAGTTGGTTTGGCGGGGATGACTGGCGCTATCGTCCAACTCCTAAGCAACTGGCTCGGGATGTACTCAAAAAAGATGGCGCATTGAGAAATCCCCAGCATCCTTTCTACCTCCAGCAAATCGAGCAATACGTTCGTCGCGCCGATGCGATTACCGCCGATACTAAATTTTTGCAGCAGCGATATGGTGGCACTTATCTTCCCAACGGGAAGGATACGGATCTCTTCGATCC
The DNA here is from genome assembly GCF_014698145.1 of Oscillatoria sp. FACHB-1406. Taxonomy (NCBI): domain Bacteria; kingdom Bacillati; phylum Cyanobacteriota; class Cyanophyceae; order Oscillatoriales; family Oscillatoriaceae; genus Oscillatoria; species Oscillatoria sp. FACHB-1406. Next base: position 1,404 of record NZ_JACJSM010000022.1, read on the forward strand.
AAGTCGGTTTAACGCTGATGCTTGCCGTGCTAAGTATGGTTTGGAAAACGTTCGCGTGTTAATGTTTCCGGGAACGGCACGACCGCATAAAGGATTAGAGGATATCTTGGCGGCGCTCGATCGCTTGAACCAAGAAGATCTCAAGCTGGTGTTGGTCGGCGGACGAGAGATTGGCGACGGTTATGTCGAATCGCTACTCTCCCAATGGCCGCGTTGGATTGTCAAACTGCCGTCAACGCCGATCGATAAAATGCCAGAAGTGGTAGCGGCTGCCCATGTCGTCGTCGTACCCCAGCGCGAAAATCGCACCGCCTGCGCCCAATTCCCGATTAAGCTGACGGATGGAATGGCAATGGCTAAGCCGATTGTGGCGACTCGTGTCGGCGATATTCCCGAAATTTTAGGCGATCGCGGTTTCTTGAGCGATCCGTCTTCTCCGGAACAACTCGCCGACAAAATTCAGTGGATTTTCGAGAACTTAGAGGCGGCTAACGCGATCGGATTGCAAGCCAGACAGCGCTGTGTAGAGCGCTATAGTCTCAAGACAATGGCTGAAATCTTGGCTAAAATTCTCGAAGGTTTAACTCATCGTTAGGAATAGAAAAGAATGTCCGCAAGTCGGCTCCTCCTAAAATTTGCTCTGCGCTCCCGTTTATTAGTTATTTTAACGGTCGTTTTAAGCTTTTCTGGCGCACTTTTTAATGGCATCGGAACCGCTCTTATCGTACCGGTTTTGCTGGGCTTTTTGGGGCAAGATGTTGCTTTTAAAAAAGCACCGCCTGCTTTGGCAAAGATTTTGTCATTGTTTGACGTATTTCCGGAAAACACGAAATTACTGGTAATGTTAGGGGCTGTATTTAGTTTAATTGTCTTCAAAAATGTAGCGAATTATGCAGCGCTTCTCGTGGGCAGTTATTTCTCAAAAACTTTAGTTAACGGGATGCGGCTAGAAGGACTAAAACTACTTCTAGAATTAGATTTAGACTATTATGCTAAGAACAAACTCGGAAGCATTGTAAATTTACTCAACCAAGAGATTGGGCGAACGGCGAATGCTATTGGGATTGCTGTTGGGATGTTCACAAGTATTAGTACGATCTTTGTTTTTCTGATTTTATTGATCGGCTTATCTTGGCAGCTAACCGTTTTTACAACAGGCTTATTATTCATCGTTGCACTTATCAACAATTACTACATTAAACGAGCTAAATCTTACGGTAAAGTTCTCAGTCAAAAATCTCGAGAGTCTACGAATAAGCTACTCGAAATTTTAGCGGGGATGCGCGTGATTAAAACAGTAAATTATGAAGATATCGAATACGATCGCGCCGAATCGTTAATTCGAGAGCGCGAGCAAGCCGAATTGCAGTCTCAAGCGAACTATGCAATCATGGGACCGCTGAATGAAGTTTTAGGGATACTGCTCGTCTTATCGATCGTTGTAGCGGGGCGATCGCTGTTTGCTGGGAGAATTGCGATCGCAACGATTGGGACATTCTTATTCTTGCTTACTCGCCTGATTCCCGTGGTTAGCAACCTCAACGGCGCGCGGAGCAAATTTGCCAATGCCGTTCCTAGCGTCGAAATTGTTTCCGACTTCCTACGGCGCGAAGATAAACCGTTAATGACCAACGGCAACAAACTCTATATCAAACTCGAGCAAGGCATCCATTTTGAAAACTTAAGTTTCGCTTACCCCGGAAGCGACGATTTAGTCCTTAGAGAGATCGATTTGTGGATTCCTAAAGGCAAAAGCGTTGCCCTTGTCGGCTCATCAGGGGCAGGAAAATCGACGGTTGCAGACTTAGTACCGCGATTTTACGATCCGAGCGCGGGCAGAATTACCTTTGATGGGATCGATATCCGAGAGTTTAATATTGGCTCGTTGAGAAAAGGGATGGGGATCGTGAGCCAAGATACCTTTCTATTCAATAATACGATTCGCTATAACATCGCCTATGGGATGGACGCGGCGACGGACGAAGATGTCCTGAAAGCAGCCAAACGGGCCAATGCCTACGAGTTTATCAGTAGTATGCCCCAAGGTTTCGAGACAGAAATCGGCGATCGCGGCGTGATGCTATCCGGCGGACAGCGCCAGCGTCTCGCGATCGCGCGGGCGCTACTGCGGAATCCCGATATCCTAATCTTAGACGAAGCCACCAGCGCCCTCGATACCGTCTCAGAACGCCTCGTCCAAGGTGCGATCGACGAACTCTGTCGCGAACGCACCACCCTCGTCATCGCTCACCGCCTCTCCACCATCCAAAAAGCACACCAAATCGCCGTCATGGACAAAGGGCGCGTTGTGGAAATTGGAACTCACGATGAACTCTTAACGAAAAAGGACGGTCACTACGCGCGCTTGTATAATATGCAATTCTCCGATCGCGCCCGAATGACCCTCCCCAGCAACGAAGCTCTGATTCGCGCTTCCTTAGCCGCCTCCCAAGAAATCCGAACCCGCCTCTCCTACGATATCCGAACCCGTTTGAACTCCATGCTCGGTTCCCTCCGATTGCTCGCTGACGATCTCGTCGATAGTCCCGAAGAACAAAAGGAACTGATGGAGGAATCTTACGACTCCGCCTTACAGATTCTCAAAACCATTCAATCCTTCGAGGAAAAAGCACCGATGTTGCCCCCGGGTTAAAGTTCGGCATTCCGATTACAACAATCCGACAAAATGAAGGGGTCCGTGACCGCTAATCAGTTCGAGGAGTAGGGCGAGGAAACCGAGCATCGCGAGGCGACCGTTCCACACTTCGGCGGTAGAGGTCATCCCCCATTCCCAACGTTCTTGAGGGTACATCTTCATCGCTTTTTTCATAGGACGAGCAACTTCAGAAAAGGTACGAGGGGGACTGTTTAAAGCATCAATAACCAATCCGGCTAAGGCATTGATGAAGCCGGGATAAACGTTAAGAGCGGGAACGCGCTTGAACGTCTCAATCCCCGCTTCTTCAGCAATTTCCCGATATTCGATATCGATTTCTTGGAGGGTTTCGATGTGTTCGGACACGAAACTGATGGGAACGACGAGAAGGTCTTTAACCCCAGCCGCACCGAGTTCTTTGAGCGCGTCTTCTGTGTAGGGTTTGAGCCATTCCACCGGGCCGACGCGACTTTGGTACGCCAGTAGCCAGGGATTGGGGCGATTGAGGGTTTGCATAATCAGTTGAGTGCATTCCTCAATTTCTTTTTGATAAGGATCGCCGCCTTCAGTGACATAACTTGCCGGTACGCCGTGGGCGCTGAAAAAGATCTGAATCTCCGAGCGTTCGCTTTCGGGAAATTTGTCGAGTTCGGCCGCGATGAGATCGGCCATCGCCTGTAAATAGCGCGGATTGTCATACCAAGAGGGGATGACTGTATAATCGAGTTGCTGAAGGGCGGGTTCCTCCTGCCACATCTTTTCAAGAATCCGGAACGACGAACCGCTGGTGCTGATCGAAAATTGGGGGTAAAGGGGGAGGATGGCAATTTTGTCAAGGCGATCGCTTTTAATACGCGCGATCGCTTCTTCAGTGAAGGGATGCCAATACCGCATCCCAATATAAACGCGCGCGTCGCATCCTTCTGCTTTTAGTTTTTCCTCCAGCGCTTCGGCTTGCGCTTCAGTAATTTTTCTGAGTGGAGAACCGCCGCCGATTTGCTTGTAATTTTGCTGAGAAGTTTTCGCTCTTCGGGTGGAAATCAACCAGGCTAAGGGTTTTTGCAACCAGGGAAAAGGCAAGCGAATAATTTCTGGGTCGGAGAACAAGTTATATAAGAACGGACGAACATCTTCTAATTCGTCAGGGCCACCCAAATTAAGTAATAATACTCCTACGCGCGCCATATGAATTTTTGTCTCTAAAACTTTCAGATTGTTTACTAAGTTTAACAATAGATCCCGCGATACGTTAAGTTTGATGCGAACCCTTGTCGAGAAGCGATTCTGGGCGAGGGGACTTTTGGAGCCGCTCGAACCGTCGGGGCAGCACGAAGGCCGCGATCGCGAGCGCGCCCATCAATGCCAAAATGATGCCGATGACTCGTCTGCGCCTTACGAGGCCGACAGCGGCCGCGATTGTGAGCGCAAATAAGATTACGCCGACATAACCGAGACTCTGAGCATTGACATCGATAAGCGAAGGTGCAGCCACGGGTTCGCGTAACTCAATTTTTGGGGGCGGCGCTTCTTCAGCGATAATCGTCAGCTTAGGAGAACCGAGATCTGCGATGAAAAGAGACCTCGATAGTTGAAAGGGAAAAATGGATTTGCTCATAAAATGAATGAAGTTTACCGGAATTACCAAGTCGGTTCGGAAAACTCAGAATCGCTTTGGCGAATTCCGAGATGCGCCTAAAATCCTCAGAGCGTTAAACCCCGATCGTAGCGCTTATGCAGCAACAATACTTAAGTCAATTGAGAAACTTGCGCCGCTACTTGCCGCGTCCAGTAGACCGGGAAGCCGGAAAACAGTTAGAAAGCGAATTATTGGAAGACGCGCGTTGGACGATTAACTATGAAGTCTTAATTGTAAGTTCTTGCGCGATCGCAACTTTCGGACTCGTCAACAACAGCGCTGCCGTCATCATTGGTGCAATGTTAATTGCACCCCTGATGTTACCCCTGCGCGCCCTTGCTCTAGGGTTCCTCGAAGGCAACTGGTTGCTATTGCGCAGAGCAACACTCTCGCTCGTGGGAGGAACCCTCTTGGCCATTGGGCTTTCATTCCTGATTGGTTGGCTTGCACGCATTCCTCCCCTCGGCTCGGAAATTCTCTCGCGAACGCAGCCTAACTTAATCGATCTCGGGATTGCAATTTCAGCAGGCGGAGTTAGCGGCTTTGCCAAAATTCGCAAAGACATTAGCGATGTCCTGGCTGGAACGGCGATTTCTGTCGCCTTAATGCCTCCTTTGTGCGTCGTCGGACTCTCTATATCGCAGGGAATTGTCTCCTATGGTTCTGGTGCTTTTCTCCTGTATTTAACCAACTTATTCGGGATCGTCTTCGCTTGCCAGTTGGTGTTCATTTTAGCGGGTTACAGTCGCCTGAGTCGTTCCTTACTCCTAACGAGTTTTTTTACCGTTCTGCTCTTACTTCCCCTCAGCACTAACTTCATCAAACTGGTTCGGCAGCAGCAATTGCAAGCCACGATTAATCAATTGCTGCTACGTCGAACCATTACCTTAAATCAAGCAGGTATTTCGTTACGAGGAAACCAAGTCGATTGGACGGGTAAGCCTCCCACCGTCTATCTTTTCATTGACTTTACCCCCAATGCTAGGGACGCTCAAATGATTACATCCAAGCAAGTCGCTGAAGTGGAAAAGTTCATTTCGGCTCAAATGCAACGACCTTTTACGCTGGTGGCGATTGTCAATGAAGTGCAAAAAATTCAGGCCAGTTATGAAAATTCCGAGGCAGGAAAGCATAGAGTAGACGAAACCCCTTCCCGTTCTATCCGCACGGAAACATTACCCGGTTTCGTGCAACCGACTGAAAATTGAGAAGCAACCAGCACCATTCTCCAATGATGAATGGAGTCGTCCTGATTTAAGGCGAGCGCTGCTAACCCTAGGAAATATCGAGCTTTCGGCGAGTGATTTTTTCTGATTTCAGGGTTATTTCCCAACGATGGAATGCGCGGTTGGCATTTCCGCTACGAACGGCGATCGAGTACCCTGGAGAATGACTGTATTGTAAGTTTGTTGACGAGAACCTAAATGACTGCAACCGCAACTCAACCCAAGTACGAAATTAAAGACATTAACTTAGCCGCAAAAGGCAAACAACGCATCGAATGGGCAGGACGGGAAATGCCTGTCTTGCGGCAAATTCAAGAACGATTTGCCGCTGAAAAGCCGCTAGCCGGAATTCGCTTGGTAGCCTGCTGCCACGTTACCACCGAAACGGCTCACCTCGCGATCGCGCTGCGTAATGCCGGTGCTGATGCTCTCCTAATCGCCAGCAACCCCCTCTCCACTCAAGACGATGTAGCTGCTAGCCTTGTCTCCGATTACGGTATCCCAGTCTATGCTATCAAAGGCGAAGATAACGACACTTATCACCGCCACGTCAACATTGCTCTCGACCATAAACCCAACATTATTATCGATGACGGCAGCGACGTAACCGCTACCCTGGTCAAAGAGCGCCAAAGTCAAATCTCTGATATTATCGGCACAACCGAAGAAACCACCACCGGCATCGTCCGCTTGCAAGCGATGCTGAAAGATGGGGTTTTAACTTTCCCCGCTATTAACGTCAACGATGCTGACACCAAACACTTCTTTGACAACCGCTACGGAACCGGACAATCGACTCTCGACGGCGTTATCCGTGCCACCAACATTCTCTTAGCCGGTAAAACCCTTGTGGTTGCGGGGTACGGATGGTGCGGTAAAGGCGTTGCTATGCGTGCGAGCGGGCTGGGTGCTAATGTTATCGTAACCGAAATCGATCCCACCAAAGCGATTGAAGCTGTTATGGATGGCTTCCGCGTCATGCCGATGGCAGAAGCCGCTTCTCAAGGCGATCTTTTCATTACCGTTACGGGTAACAAGCACGTTATCCGTCCCGAACATTTCGCGGCGATGAAAGATGGGGCAATTGTTTGCAATTCCGGTCACTTTGATATCGAAATCGACCTACAATCTTTAGGTCAAGAAGCGACTGAAGTCAAAGAAGTTCGTCCTTTCACTCAACAGTATTGCTTGAAGAGTGGAAAATCGATTATTGTTCTGGGGGAAGGACGTTTGGTGAACCTGGCGGCTGCTGAAGGACATCCTAGCGCCGTGATGGATATGAGCTTCGCTAACCAAGCGCTGGCGTGCGAATATCTGGTTAAAAATAAGGGTCAATTAGAACCCAAAATTTACAATATTCCCACGGAAATCGATAAAGAAATTGCACGCTTGAAACTGCAAGCAATGGGAATCAAAATCGATAGTTTGACAGCCGATCAGATCGAGTATATTAACTCTTGGACGGCGGGGACTTAAAGTTTTGAGATAGCTCGATTACTTTAAAAACGTAACAAATTTAGGTGGGTTTGAGCGAGTCTCAAACCCACCTCTTCTTATTTCTTCAACCAGCTAAACATCGCGCGCAAATCTTTACCGACTTCCTCAATCGGATGCTCGGCTTCTTGACGGCGCATCGCCGTAAATCCGGGCTTACCGCTTTGATTTTCAAGGACGAAATCGCGGGCAAATTTACCGTCTTGAATCTCTTTAAGGATTTGTCGCATTTCGGCGCGGGTTTCATCGGTAACGATGCGAGGGCCGCGCGTATAATCGCCGTATTCTGCGGTGTTGGAGATACTATCTCGCATTTTTGCGAGGCCGCCTTCAACGACAAGATCGACAATTAATTTAACTTCGTGGAGACATTCAAAGTAGGCGAGTTCGGGTTGATATCCGGCTTCGACAAGGGTTTCAAATCCGGCTTTAATCAGGGCAGATAAACCGCCGCAAAGAACGACTTGTTCGCCGAAGAGATCCGTTTCGGTTTCTTCGCGGAAGGTAGTTTCAAGGATACCGGCGCGAGTGCCACCAACACCTTTAGCATAAGCCATCGCGCGATCGCGGGCCTGTCCGGTGGCATCTTGGTACACCGCAAACAAACAGGGTACGCCTTCGCCTTGTTCGTAGGTACGGCGCACGAGGTGTCCCGGGCCTTTCGGCGCAACCATGATAACATCGACGTTGGCGGGCGGAACGACTTGTCCGAAGTGGATATTAAACCCGTGGGCAAAAGCGAGAATGTTTCCTTCGCTCAAGTTCGGTTCGATTTCTTCTTTGTAGACGGTTTTCTGCACTTCATCGGGCAGCAGAATCATGATGAGATCGGCAGCTTTAGCAGCTTCGGCAACGCTATGCACCTTTAAGCCTGCTTCTTCGGCTTTGGCTGCGGATTTGCTACCGGGATAAAGACCGACGATGACGTTAACGCCGCTATCTTTAAGGTTGAGGGCGTGGGCGTGACCTTGGGAACCATAACCCACAATTGCAACGGTTTTACCCGCTAATAAGTCTAAATTTGCGTCTTCATCATAGTACATTCGAGCCATCGTTTTCTTCCTTGTCGCCAGTTGTGCGTTTCGATACTGCAAACTTTTAATTTTATCGCAAGTGGGACGAGGGAATATTGAATTATCGGGTTGAGCGGTAATAGATACATAAGATATTGATTTTGTCAAGATTTTGAAGCGCGATCGCGTTCGAGTTCTGACTTCGCGGTTTGCTGGTGCAGTTTTTGAATGCGATTTTTAATCGAGACGGCGTGTTGACTTTGTTCGTAGGCCATGACCCAGGATAAAGTCATTGAAAGCGCGATAAGATTGAAGAACATCGCAATAAATATCTCGCAAATTGCAGCAGTACGTGCGAGATACGAGACGGGATGAATATCGCCGTAACCGACAGTGGAAAAGGTGACAATGGAGAAATAAATGGCGATGAATCCTTCTTGAAAGCCATCAAAGTTAGACGGATCGCTCCGATAAAGTTCGGAGTTAAAGCTGGCAAAACCCAATAAAATAGCAAAGAAGCTCAAGCCTAAAAATAAAAGCAAATACGGAAGTTTACTAAAAGAGGGAATAAATTGATATTCTTTGTAAACTTTGTTAGCTTTCTTGACTTCGACTTCTATATCCATCCCAGCGCCGATAAAAATTTCAAGGATGAGTAAAACGACTAATGCTAATCCTAAAAACAGACTGAGAAGGGAGGGAAAAAGGGCGAGTTCGACTAAATGGCTGTGGGGAAAAACTTGATGGAAGGTATTAAAAATTGAGTAGAGCAAACCGATCGCGGTGAAAACGCCGATCGCAACTCGAACGCGAATGAGGCGACGGTGACGCGGATAGCAGTTTTGCTGGAGAACTTCTGACGGGGAATCAGCGGAAGGGGCGAATAAATTGACGCGATCGACAATGGATTGTGCGATCGCTTGAACTAAAGCTTCGTTCTCGAATTCAACGGGCGGTTTTCCGTTCTTTTCGGGTTCCAATTCCATCTCTGAAAATTCACCCTTCTAGCAAGAGAGGCGGTTAATAACTCGCTCTTGACAAAATGGTCTGGGTGGGCATTGCCGAGCGAGTAGGGGCGAGGAAACGCAATACCCGCCCTACAACTCTAGCATTAACGCGATCGCTGGAAAAATTCCCGAACTGCCGCCGGTTGATTGTCCGGTTGGACAAAACTCGCGAGAAAAACAAAGTCGAGTTCGGGAAAAAATTGGCTTTTCTCCCAGGGCTGATACCCTCCCTCCTGCAAGCGATATAAAGAAAACTTGCCGTTCTGCCAAAACCAAACTTCAGGCACTTTTAAACCCAAATAAACTTGCAATTTATTGATACTACCGCTCGTTACCACCACTTCAACTGCGAAATCGGGAATCTCCCGTGTCCCGCTCCTATTTTCGAGGTTTCCTCGAAAACAGGGAACACTTTTAGCTCGCCGACACAATAGCATTCATCGGGTTCTAAACCGCTGCCTTCTGCTTGAGCGCGATAGGGAGTCGAACCGCAGCCGTGCAAGTCGATATTTTTAGCGAGGGCGTAGGTTTCTAATAAGCGAGCGATCGTTTTTTTTTCGCGTTCGTGTCGAGGGGAAAGAATCTTGATTTCGAGCAATCCTTGGCAGTAAGTCAGGCGCAATCCCGGTACGTTTTCGAGTACGGAGTCAAGCGTCAGATAGTCCTGCCAACTCATATTGCTTAGAATCAAACGCTGTTCGGTTTGAGTATCGAGTTGTTCGAGGAATGCTGTATTCTTGACACTCCCCAACCTAAAGGTGTGGGGATTCTTGGTTCAACGAGACCACTTAAAGTAGATACCTTGCAATGCCTACCCCAGAGGTGGGACTCTCCCCAAGCGACTTCGGGTATGCCCTACCCTAGTTGAATTGCTTCAAGTTCTTTTTGAGGCGTGAAACAATATGTTTCAAAGGACTGTTTGCCTAGCTCCTCTAAATCTTTTACCTACTGCGAGGCCGAGTCTAGGAAAATGCAGTAGAACCGCATAGATTTAATTGTTCAAGGTTCAGCGTTGTACCTTTCGGCAACTGGGTTTTTAGAGCGGTTGATTACCCGACCCGCTGTGCTATATTCTAGCACGGACATGAAAAGCCGTCCTGGAAGGACGGGGTTTTAAACCCAAATTTTTCGATAAATTGCCAGTCCAGTAAGGCGCTCTGAAGGGTTATTCAATAGAGCCGCTTACTTCTTCTTCTGTTGTCCATTCTAAGGTATCGCCCACGATCGCGCCGGTATGGTACGCACCGAGCAAAATTTCGCTGGTTTTTCCCCACGCGATCGCGCCGTCGGCCGATAATGCAATTGCGCCAAAATCTCGCCCCCTCTCCTTCGACTCCCGAAACGAACGTTCCATCGCCTCGGAAAGCGATAACCCATCCGTCACGCGCACGACAATTCGCGCTGCCAAACATTCATCGATGATATCTTCGCCAATCCCCGTGCAACTCACCGCCGCGCGCCCGTTTGCATAGTTCCCCGCAGGCATGGCAGAATCGCTGACGCGCCCGATACGCTCCAAGCCTTTACCGCCCGTCGAAGTTCCCGCACAGAGTTGCCCTTCAGCATCCAACGCCACCACGCCAATCGTACCGCGTCTGGCTCCGGTTAACTCCGGTTCGGCGATGGTTCCCGCCATTGCTTTGCTAAAATTCTGCTTGCGTTCTTCAATCCACTCCTGCAAGCGCAAATCGGTGAGGGGATCGTAAGCGGGGATTTTCAGTTCTCGCAATAATTCTGCCGAACCATAATCGGAGAGGACGCGATCGCTTTCATTTTGCAGGAATTCTGCCAGCGCGATCGGATTTTTGAGGCGCGAAGCATTAATTACGCCGCTAAAGCGCTGCACTGCGCCATCCATCAACGATGCGCTCATACGAATATTGCCATCCGATTGTAACACCGAACCCGTTCCTGCATTGAAGCGCGGTTCATCTTCGAGCAACTGACAGCCTTTAATGACGGCATCTTTGGCGCTCCCGCCCGCTTGCAACAGTGCGTAGACTTCCTCAACAATACCGTGAAGCGCTTTCCGAACCGCCTCCACGCCGCCTTTACTCTTGAGCGACAAACCCGCGCCGCCGTGGATAATCAATTTAGGTTGTACTTTCGATGCAGACATCAAATTTCTCTCTTGCTTGTGTGCGTGCCGTTCGATTGTCTCAGAAAATCGCGATCGCGGATCCGGTATGTAGATCTCGAATCCCCACAACTCTCCCGTGAAGGTGAAACTGTATATTAAAATATGTGAGTTGAACCGATACTAATTTCTGTTTCCCATTCCCGAATTATGAATTACAAATACTGATTGACGTTTGATGTGCATTATCCAAAAGTCTTGATTTCCCTCACCCCCAGCCCCTCTCCCCATCGGTGGGAGAGGGGAGAAAGAACAGTAATATCTATCTTTCTGGCTTCTAATTCACATTAGGCGTGATTGCTATTCTCCATTTCCAAATTACGAATTACGAATTACAAACTACGAATTACTAAATGTCTTCCTACTTCCGCCCCAGTGTCGATGCTATGTCTGGCTACGTTCCCGGCGAACAACCGCCCCCGAACGTCAAAGTTATCAAACTCAACACCAACGAAAACCCCTACCTGCCCTCTCCCAAAGCGGTGGCAGTCTTGCAGGATTTTGCCCCAGAATTGTTACGCCGCTATCCTAACCCGATGGCGCAGACGTTTTGCGAAGCAGCGAGTGCTGTTTTAGGCATTCCTAGCGATTGGATTTTAGCGGGGAATGGCAGCGATGACTTGTTGACGATGTTGATGCGCGCTTGCAGCGAACCGGGGCGCGCAGTCGTCTATCCAATGCCCACGTATGTACTTTACCGCACGCTGGCGGAAATTCAGGGCGCAGAAACGATTGAAGTGCCGTATCCAGAAGATTTTACTTTGCCGGTGGAAGCATTAATCGAGGCGCAAGGGGCAATTACGTTTATTGCCTGTCCGAACAGTCCTTCGGGAACGGCGATTCCGTTAGAGTTACTCGATAAGTTGGCGGCGAATTTGTCGGGGGTATTAGTCATTGACGAAGCGTATGTCGATTTCGCGGAAACGACGGCGTTACCCTTAGTGAAGAAGTACGAGAACGTTATCGTTTTGCGAACGCTATCGAAGGGATATTCACTGGCGGGATTGCGGTTTGGGTTTGGGGTAGCGAATCCGGTGCTGTTGGAAGGGTTGATTAAGGTTAAGGATAGTTATAACGTGGACGCGATCGCTTGTGCGGTGGCGACGGCGGCGATTCAGGATGTGGAGTATAAGAATGCTAGCGCCCAAAAGGTGAAGGTAGAACGCGATCGCGTTACAACAGCTTTAAGCAAGTTAGGATTTGAAGTTTTACCCTCCCAAGCCAACTTTATTCTTGCTACCGTTCCCCCGCAGCACAATGCCGAAGCGATTTATCAAAATCTCAAACAGCAAGGCATTTTTGTCCGCTATTTCAAACAACCGGGCTTAGATAATAAACTAAGAATTACCATTGGTACGCCGGACGAAAATAGTGCTTTGTTAGATGAAGTGAGTCTTTTTCTAAGAAAATAACAACTTTTTATAGGCGCTGTTAAATAACATTTCTATTGCATTTTGCGCTTAAAAGCGACCCGATCGTTATCTTGAAACCCTTGATGCGCTGTACCAATATCCGGGTCTCTGGAGATGTCTACTAAATTTGTGACTTGTAGGGTAGTAATTACGAATTACGAATTACGAATTACGAATTACGAATCCCCTTTTAATGTATCATATTAGTTAAAGTTTGAATTCCGCCCCATGACCTCGAAAGAAAAACCTGCTGTTACCCCAACAGAAACCGAAAAAACATCCTCTGAATTAACTTTTTGGGAACAAGTTAAAAGTAACAGTAAAACGATCGCGATCGCGCTGTTAATTGCTCTTATTATTCGCGCTTTCATCGCCGAACCGCGCTACATTCCTTCAGATTCCATGTTGCCGACCCTAGAAGTCAGCGATCGCGTCATCGTCGAAAAAATTTCCTATCGCTTCCATCCGCCCCAACGCGGCGATATTATCGTCTTTGAACCGCCACCCCAACTCCAAGCATTAGGCTATCAAGCCGACCAAGCGTTTATCAAGCGTACCATCGGCGAGCCGCATCAGACTGTCGAAGTGCGCGATCGCACCGTTTACCTCGATAACCTCGCCCTCAAAGAAGATTACATCGCCGAAGCGCCCAATTACGACTTACAGCGCGTTACGATTCCCGATAATACAATCTGGGTGATGGGCGACAATCGCAATAATAGCAACGACTCCCATATTTGGGGATTTTTACCCCAACGTAATGTCATTGGACGCGCCTTTTTCCGCTTTTGGCCGCTGAATCGTCTCGGTTGGATTTCTCGAGGGAATGAGAATGCGAATAATCCCATCGAACTTACCTAATTTAACGACTCTGAAACCCTCCTTTCTTCTGTGAAATCTCAACTTGCATTCAACGCCCAAAAAAGCGATCGCACTGCCCAATGGAAAACCCTTTGGAACGATACTTGGACCGTATTTTGGAGTGAATGGCTTGACTTGCGCGTGCGCGTTCCGCAAGTCGTCGCGACGGGTTTAATCTCCCCCGCCATTTATATCCTTGCTTTTGGCTTGGGATTGGGCAGTACCTTAGATCGAGCGATGACACCACCCGTGGGCGATAGTTACCTAGAATTCATTTTACCGGGAATGGCAGCACTCTCCTCGATGACCATTAGCTTTGGAGGGACAACCTTTTCCATTTGCGGCGATCGCCTTTTTAGCAAAACTTTTGAAGAATTACTGCTTCTCCCCGTCCATCCCCTCGCCCTTCACCTCGGCAAAACGATTGCAGGGATCCTCCGAGGTTTAATGACTTCCGGTTCCGTCGTCTTTCTCGCCGTCCTCTTCACTGGCAAAGTTTGGAGTTTCCTCAATCCGCTCTTTTGGTTGGTCTTAATCCTTAATTGCGCGGTTTTCGCCGGTTTAGGCGTAATTACCGGCTTAAGAGTAAAATCCCTCGAAAGTGTAGGACTTTACAACAACTTCGTCATCGTTCCCATGTCCTTTCTCGGGGCGACCTTTTTCGATCCTTCCACCCTTCCCGCCGCCCTCAAAGCTGTGGTGTTCTGCCTGCCCTTAACCTACACCAGCATTGGACTGCGCGCTGCCGCTTACCGCCCGCTAGCCGAGTTTCCGTGGTACTCGCTGCCGATTTTATTTGCCGCCGCGATCGCGCTTTCAGTTTGGGGCGCTTACCAATTTTCCCACCAACAGGATTAGAGCGTTATACCCGATTGATATGAAGCTACATAAAATCTAAAAGTAGGGTGTGTTAGCGAAGCGTAACGCACCATTATCCTAACCCAAAATTGAGAGGAGTCGATTTTGTGGAACATCATATTCAATGGGTATTATTCAGTTAAAAGTTAACTGCGATCGCGGTTAACTTTTAACTGTTATTAGTTATCAATTATTCATTGTCGAATGGCACTGACTTAAGACTGGTGGGCGCTGCCCACCCTACGAAAGATCGATGCTTTGGGCAATTTTTAAACCCTTATTTCAGTGCCATTCATTATCCATTATCCATTATCCATTATCCATTACTTCCTAGTCGAATTGCCCGCTTGAGGTCGCTATCCGACAGCTTAACTCGATCCAATTTTGCTCCGATTAAGTTCGTATCTTGGAGATTAGCACCGCTTAAATTTGCTCCTCCTAACTCGGCAAATAATAAACCGGCTTGACGCAAATCCGCTCGTTGAAGATTAGCAGCTTCTAAATTTGCTTCAAGTAAATTTGTTCCCGATAGATTAGCGTTGCTCAATTGTGCCTGTTGCAAACTCGCGTTATTTAAGTCGGCTTCTTGAAGGTTCGCCCGCCGAAAGTTGGCCCCTATCAAGTTAGCATAGCTTAAATTTGCCCCCTCCAAATTTGCCCCTTTCAAGTTAGCCCCCGAGAGATCGGCTTTGCGCAAGTCGGCAAAACTAAGGTCGGCTCCTTGAAGGTCTGCACCTCGAAGATTAACGCGCTGGAGATAGGCTCGAATCAGAATTGCACCCTTGAGTGTGGCTAAGCTCAAATCAGCTTCCGTCAGGACGGCGCGCGCCAGCATTGCTCCATTTAAGTTAGCTTCTGCGACTCGGGCGCGAGTGAGTGTCGCTGAGGTGAGGTTCGCGCCCTTGAGTCGAACGCGACCGAGCAGTTGCGCGCCTAGTAAACTACTGCCGACTAAGGAAGCATATCTGAGGTCGGCTCCGTTTAAATTGCTACCTTGAAGAATCGCGCCGGTTAAATCGGCTTCTGCAAGGATTGCACCACTCAGATTGGCTTGGGATAAATTCGCATCCACGAGCATCGCTCGGAAGAAGTTCGCTCGGCACAAGTTTGCATTTTTAAGATTGCTGCCAATCAGACGAACGCGGGTAAAGTTAGTTTTTTTGAGGAAAGCTTCGCTAAAATTGCAGCAGCTAAGACAGGCTCGACTGAGGTCTGCCTTCGGTAATTGAATACCTTGAAAGTTGCGCTCTCCTCGATAGTATTGATTTAACAGATCGTCAGTCTTAAATAACTCACTGGTACTCATAAAATAATGGTAAATGGTTTCTCGCGGTCAATGCGGAGGTAGATTGAACCCAATGAACCGATGTACCGCTTGCAGCGGAATTCAAAATTCAAAATACTCACTAAGTCAGTATTTTAAATTTTGAATTAGGTTGTGTCTGCGGCCCTCTAGCCTTAGCTTAAAGCTGATTGAAGCGACCGCCTTAAAGCACTGTCATACAGCACGGTGTTTTACTGTTACTGCTTGGGTTATCGGGAACTCAAACTGAAAAATTTGCCGCTACAAAGGGGCAAATAATAACCCAAACCATCTTTCCAAATTTATAGCTCCCAAGGCTTTAGTCGATGGCATACAGTCTGTCAAAAAATATTGAGCCGGACGATCGCGCTTGTGTTTTAAGCTTCTTTATCACAAGCCTCCTAAAATGTCAAGAGTGAGTTGACATTTTCCGAGCGATCGCGTAGCTGAAGACGCTCGATATTTACTAAAGATAATCGTTCTTCCCTCGGGAATGCAAGAGAACGGCTCTTGTCGATCGCGTTTTGCTCGAAACTGGGTTGAGCGGTAATTCTTTCGAGGCTCTGTGCTGTTCCCCCGCAACCTCATAAGTACGCGATCGATCCCCGATCCGTCTCGCCTTAAGTTAATGCCCTCGATCTATCAATTTATTTTTGTCCCAATCCAAGCTCTTTATCGTAGTAAAGTTTTTTCTCAATCGCTCGATTTTCAGGGTTAAATTCAATAGAAAGGGTGAGGGTGGGTGCGCCTTGCCAGTGACACCAGCGATTAGGCGACTTGACTTTTTGGGGCAGATCGTCATCGCAGTAGACTCTTAATCTATCCAAAACCAGAGCATCGATTTCTTGATAAGATGCGCCGTACTGAATGCGATCGTAAATTACTTTGTACTTCTGCTGGAGTTGAACGGTGTTTTGCATCCGACGGTCGCGCTCGCCATTCAATGTTCCCCAAAACAAAACGGCAAGCGTTCCGGCGATCGCAACCAAAAAGACGAGCGAGCTTCGTAAATAATCCTCGATCCGCTCCATAATCCTAGCGATACCAAGACATTCAATACAATAGCGCCTCAGAAATTGAATTTCAACTCGCGCGGGAAAATGCTAAAACTCCTGTAACGTCCTTTTTGCGCAAAATATGTCCGAACCTAAAATTGCTGCGATTATCTGTACCCACAATCGGGATTATTACTTGGGTGCAGCGATTGATAGCTTATTGGCTCAAACCTGCGATGATTTTGAGGTGTTAGTCGTGGATAATGCTTCAAGCGATCGCACTCGGACCGTCGTTGAGGAACGCCTCAGCGATCCTCGCCTCCAATATATCTACGAAGACGCGATCGGGCTATCCGTCGCCCGCAACCGAGGGGCAAACGAAAGCCGCGCCCCGATTCTGGCTTATTTAGATGACGATGCGGTTGCCAGCCCTCACTGGTTGAACGTTCTCCTGGCCGCCTACCGCGATAACGATAAACTGGCGGTTGCTGGCGGGAAAGTAACTTTAATCTGGCCCGAGGGCATCGAACCCCCTAACTGGATTTCTGAGGGACTCGCCGGTAACTTAGGACTGTACGATCTCGGTAATACTGTTACCTATATCCGACAACCCGGACTTACACCCCGAGGTCTCAATTATTCGCTCCGTCGCACGTTTCTCGAGCAAATAGGGGGCTTTGATCCGAATTTGGGGCGAAAAGGCAAAAATCTACTGTCTAACGAAGAAGTCTTGATGACGGAACTCGCGATCGCAAAAGGCTGGCAAGTGGCTTATCTCCCCGATGCTCTCGTCGCCCATAACGTTGCTCCCGAACGGATCGATCCGAAGTGGTTTTTACAGCGCAGTTGGTGGCAGGGGATTAGCGAGTGCTACCGCGAGGAGGCAGCAGGGCGGACGGGAATCGCTCAACTCGGACGCGGCGGCGAGCGCATCGCACGCGGACTCTACAAAAGCTTAAAATATTTCTCGGATCCGGCCGAGCGCTTCGATAATCTTGTCTATGCTTACGGTCAGTTGGGCTATTTGAGCGCCGCGATTAAAGGAATGCTAAGTCTTTCCAAACCTTCACTTTGATAAGCGATGACTGATGAGCGATAACTCAATTCCCCATCCTGACGAACCGAATCGTACTGTAGGTTGTGCCATCATTACGGTTAGCGATACGCGCACCTTGGAAACCGATCGCAGCGGGCGCATTCTCCAAACTTTACTGCTAGAGGCGCAGCATCGCGTTGTGGCTCGAGAAATTATTCCCGACGAACCGGCTCGCATTCAAGAACTATTCGTTCAGTGGTGCAAGCGTGACGAGGTTGAAGTTCTAATTTTTAATGGCGGAACGGGCATTGCGCCGCGCGATACGACTTACGATGCGATCGCGACTCTTCTTGAAAAAACTTTACCGGGGTTTGGCGAACTGTTCCGCTTTCTGAGCTATCAAGAAATTGGTTCCCGCGCGATCGCTTCGCGCGCGATCGCGGGGACGTATCGCAATAAGCCGATCTTCTCCCTTCCCGGCTCTACAGCAGCCGTTACCTTGGCGATGAAGCGCCTAATTTTGCCCGAACTGGTTCATTTAGTCGGTCAACTCAATCCTCCCACAAGGGACGACTGACAAATCATTGATTTGATTCAAAAGCGAGTATTGGACTGACTCTCTAGCCGTGTTTTCCACGACCGGCAATTTAGTTAGCGAGGGTTACTCAGTAATTATCGTGTCCTTAGAGGGATCGTTGTCCGATAGCGTACCCATCGGTACATTGCTGGCAATTTCCACGCCGTCACCATTGAGTCCGCGCCCGAGTCGAATTTGAATTTGAGGGCCGGAACTGGCTAAGCGCACGATCATGCCATCGGTTATGGTTGCTTTATTAATACGCTTGCCATCAAGGTAAGTTCCATTCGCTCCTAAGTTAACAATTTCCCATTGAGCATCTCGCTGTCGGATTTCAACATGATGGCGGGAAACTACAGCACTGTAAAGTATAACTTCGTTGTCCGTCGAGCGTCCTATCCCGATTGTGGAGTTCGGATCGAAGGTCCAACTTTGAACTGGCACAGCCTGAAGTGGATGCAGCAGAGTCAGAGTAATCACCTAAAGTTCATGCTTTGCGAAAGTTTTGCAAATGAATTGATTCATTTTCGAGCCAGCCTAGGTTATTGCAGCTTCTTATTATAGAGCGTTAAATTCCCCAGCTAGTTGAAGATGATTTTATCCTAAAAGCCCTCTTATTTAGAGGAGGGGTTTCGGGATACAATTGTCCCTTCAGGTAAAGCCCCGTGCTGATACGGAAAGCGTTAAACCCAATTGACGGACGATCCTTCGGGAGATATTCCGAATAATGCTCGAAAACATACTCCATTTTGGCGATTGCTTAGTTCTTTTTATGTATAGCTTGTAGAAGCAATATTTTCAACCCTCTTCTCAATCCAGACTCATGCGAGTTAAAATTTGCGGAATTACCCGTGCCGACCAAGGTTGTGCGATCGCGCGACTGGGAGCCACAGCCCTCGGTTTTATTTGCGTTCCTTCTTCTCCCCGCTATATTCCCCTAGATGCGCTGCAAGAAGTGACGCGCGCCCTCCCCACTCGCGTCGATCGCATTGGAGTATTTGCGGATGCGTCGATTGCTGAGATTTGTCACGCTGTCGCCCGCTCTGGGTTGACAGGCGTGCAGTTACATGGTAAGGAATCGCCCGATTTCTGTCGGAAACTGCGCCAAGCTCTGCCCGATATTGAAGCAATTAAAGCCTTAAAAATTAAAACGTCGGAATCCCTAGCCCTAGCAGAAGCATATCGCGATTGCACCGATGGTCTTCTGCTGGATGCTTACCATCCCCAACAGTTGGGCGGAACCGGACAAACGCTCGATTGGGATGCGATCGCAACTTTTAATTCCCCCCTGCCTTGGTTCCTAGCGGGGGGGCTGAACCCCGATAACATTACCGAAGCCTTAGAGCAACTCAAACCGAACGGGATCGACCTTTCTAGTGGCGTGGAGCGATCGCCGGGAGATAAAGATTTAACGCGAGTCGCGAAACTATTCGAGCGCTTGAGAGCAATAAAGACCATTGAATAATTGATAATGGACAATTGACAATGGATAACGTGCGTTGTCCATTATCAATTATCAATTAACTTTCCCCCCACAAGACTGACTTACGAAGCCGAAGCATAACTCAGTGCTAACAAATCTTCTGCTAGCGCCACCGCCCCCCACAAAGGCGCTTCATCGCCCAGTTCGGCAGGAATAACTTGGAAATGAACTTCAGGCAAAGCTGTTGTTTCGGCAGTTTGACGCACCACTTGCCAAAATTGTTCGCCAGCTTTAGTTACGCCGCCACCGAGGACAAATAATTGGGGATTAATTAAATTAGCAACGTTGCCGATACCCGTTCCTAACGCCCAACCCGCTTTCGCGATCGCCGCCCGAGCCACTTCGTCGCCCGCCTCCGCTGCCAAACTTACCGTTTGACCTGTAATTGCGTCCAGTTTCCCGCCCACTAACGTGCGTAGAACCTCGCCGCGTTCTGGCTGTTCGAGGAGTTGCGATCTCACATCGCCCGCCATATACGGTCCGGAAGCCAAACGCTCCACGCAGCCGCGTTTTCCACACAAACACTGCGGCCCGTTCGGTTCGACGACCGTATGGCCGATTTCTCCAGCCATTCCCTCAGTTCCTTGCCAGAGTTTGCCATTCAAAATCCAGCCGCCGCCAACTCCCGTGCTGACGGTGATATAAAATAGGCTATTGTATCCTCGCCCCGCCCCAAAGCGATATTCGCCCAGTGCGGCGACATTCGCATCGTTATCGACGGCTGCGGGCGCACCGAATTCGTCTTCGAGAATGCGACTGAGGGGAATATTTTCCCAGCCGGGGACGTGATGTGAAAGGCGTACCTCTCCCGTTGCGGCGTTGACTGGACCGCCAAAACTAACACCGATTGCAAGCGGCGTGCGACCTTGTAGGAGTTCGCGCCCCAGAGAACGCGCGATTTCTAAATCTGTTTTTGCATCCGCTCCTGGCGGTGCTAATACGCGCCGATACTCCTGCCAGTGGCGCTGACCGGGTTTTAATAAGGCTGCGGCGTGTTTGGTTCCCCCGAAGTCAAAGACTAAGATGAGGGGTTCGCGAGTTGCGGCGCGCCGGTCGGAACGGCGCTGGGTGGTAGATGGCGTGCAAACGTGCATAGTTTTTGAATGTGCGATGAATCGGTGTGAATCGCCTGCGAGCATTTGCTGCCCGACCGGCAAGGCTGCAATCGCGATCGATTAAATTTATTCAATCGATCGAGGGTTCCGCTCCTGTCAACTTTTCGATTGGGATGGCGAGGGCAGATTTTTACGGATTGCGCCTCGAGTTTATGCCATCTAACCAGGTTTTGCCATTAGGGATCGAACGAGCATCCACCCCCTCTTTTAGACGAGGGTTACGCAAATATACGCTCGGTGATTGTTAATCTACCTGGAAAAAATAAGAGTAAAGGGGGAAGTTTTGCGTAACTTCACTGTTGTTGGGTGTGATGGGAGGGTGAGAACGCTGTAACTGACGGCAATTTTGGATTTGAAGGAAGAGACTGATTTTATTTTTACTCACCCCCTTGCGTTATTTGAAATTCTTGCTATACTAGAAAAGGCGACGCGGGATAGAGCAGTCTGGTAGCTCGTCGGGCTCATAACCCGAAGGTCGGTGGTTCAAATCCGCCTCCCGCCACCTTTAAAAGAATGTAAGATTTCCCCAGCAACGTTAAGGTTGTTGGGGAAATTTGTTTGGGTCAAAGTTATCAGGAAAAGTTTGTTTTGCCGCACTAGACCTTGCAAACGAGAACTGATTGCTGATTGTGTCCCTCTTTCCGATAAGATGAAAAATGCTAAGCACCCCGAGTGCTGTCTTTACAGTACGCTTGTTGAGATTGAGAGAAAAAATGACCAATACAGAAATTTTTGATAAAGTTCAAAGCATTGTTGCCGAACAACTAGAAGTTGAACCGTCGAAAGTTACACCGGAAGCGACCTTCGCCGGAGATCTAGGGGCGGATTCCCTCGATACGGTGGAATTGGTGATGGCTTTTGAAGAAGCATTTGGTGTCGAAATTGCCGACGAAGACGCAGAGCAAATCGATACGGTTCAAAAAGCTGTGGATTATATTGCATCGCAGAAATAGCCGAGTGCTTGAATTGAAAATCTTAACCGGGGGGGAAAGTAACCGAGCCGCTCGATCGCGTTCTCTAGGGGGCGGATCGGATTGCTAAATCGCCGATCGCTCGTCTTATCAATTCCCAACCGGAAAGCAACACCTGCGGGTAGCTGTCTGTTCTTTTAACTTCTGCATTCCGGGCAAAAAGCCCTCATAAGAGATCGATTACCATGACAAACTTGCAACTCAAGCGCGTTGTTGTGACGGGGTTAGGCGCGCTTACCCCGATTGGAAATACCCTGACCGACTACTGGGAAGGTTTGCTCGACGGGCGCAATGGCATCGGACCGATTACGCTGTTCGATGCTTCCAAACACGCTTGTCGGTTTGCTGGGGAAGTGAAAAATTTTGACCCCAACCAGCATATGGAGCGCAAAGAAGCCAAGCGCATGGATCGATTCTCGCAGTTTGCAGTTGCGGTCAGCAAACAAGCGCTTGCTGATGCGGGCTTGGTTATTAACGATCTCAACGCTGAAGAGGTTGGCGTTCTTATCGGGACGGGCGTAGGCGGGATTAAAGTGATGGAAGACCAGCAGACGATTTATCTCGAGAAAGGTCCCGATCGCTGTAGCCCGTTCATGATTCCGATGATGATTGCGAATATGGCGGCGGGATTGACGGCGATTCATACCGGAGCGAAAGGCCCGAATTCTTGTACGGTAACGGCCTGTGCGGCTGGCTCGAACGCAATTGGCGATGCTTTTCGCTTGGTGCAACGGGGCTACGCTCGCGCCATGATCTGCGGGGGAACCGAAGCCGCAGTTACGCCCCTTTCAGTCGCGGGCTTTGCCGCAGCGCGGGCGCTTTCGACGCGCAACGACGATCCGACTCATGCCAGTCGTCCGTTCGATCGCGATCGCGATGGCTTTGTTATGGGTGAAGGTTGCGGAATTCTGATCCTAGAAGAACTAGAATCCGCTTTAGCTCGCGGCGCTCGCATCTATGCGGAAATGGTCGGTTACGGAACGACCTGCGATGCTTACCACATGACGGCTCCGGTTCCTGAAGGTTTGGGCGCAACTCGCGCGATCGCGCTAGCCTTAAAAGATGGCAACCTCGTTCCCGAACAAGTTAATTATATTAACGCTCACGGAACCAGTACCGCAGCCAATGACGTAACCGAAACCAAAGCGATTAAGAAAGCCTTGGGCGATGCGGCTTACCATGCGGCGATTAGTTCGACGAAATCGATGACGGGTCACTTATTGGGCGGTTCTGGAGGCATCGAAGCCGTGGCAACCGTAATGGCTGTCGCTAACGATAAAGCCCCGCCGACGATTAATTTGGCAAATCCAGATGCCGAGTGCAATCTTGATTACATTCCCCACGTCTTCCGCGAATTGCCGATTCATGTCGCCCTCTCCAACTCGTTTGGATTCGGCGGTCATAATGTCACCTTGGCATTTCAGAAATACGTGGAGTAAATTAAAGATTAAAAATTTAATTTCCGGTTCCCGGGCTGGCAAGGAAAACATTAAGGGATGGCGACAAAGACGGGCAGACCGATTGCAATAGATTTGTTTGCCGGTGCGGGCGGGTTTTCTCTAGGAGTCGAGCAAGCTGGATTTGATGTTGCGATCGCCGTAGAATACGATCCAATCCATGCTGCCGTTCATGCTTTTAACTTTCCCCGCACTCGCGTCTTGCAGGCAGATATTTCAACCTTCGATGCTGCCCAAATTCGCGGATTGTGCGATCGCACCCCAGACTTGCTAGTCGGAGGACCGCCCTGTCAGGGGTTTTCGACGGCAGGACTGCACAATCTCAAGGACGATCGTAACAGCTTGATTTTTCATTTCTGTCGCTGGGTGAGCGTCCTGCAACCGCGTTATTTCGTGATGGAAAACGTCCCCGGTTTAACCCAAGGGCAGAATAAGACGTTATTGCGGCGACTCAAGCACGATCTGCGCGATCTCGGTTACAAAATTACCGAGCCGGTTCGGATCTTGAATGCTGCTGATTTTGGCGTACCGCAGAATCGCTCGCGCTTGTTTTTGTTGGGGGCGCGGCTGGGGGAACGACTGGTGAGTTATCCTCAACCGCTCGATCGCCCCAAAGTTAGCATTCGAGACGCGATCGCAGATTTACCTAACCTCGATAGCTTCCCCGAACTGGCTAAAACTGATGAAGTGCTACTCGCCCGCTCGCAAATTCGGTATTTAAATCAAAATGCGAGCAATTATGCCAAAACAATGCGACGACGGTTGACAGATACACAAGATTATGCGTACCGCCGTCACTGGAATCCCAGCTTGCTGACTTGTTCGCGACAAACGCAGCATACCCCAGCCATTATCGAGCGCTTTAGCCTCTTGCCGCCTGGAAAGCAGGATGGTCCCTCGCACTTTTACCGTTTAGACTGGGAAGGGCGATCGGTAACGTTGCGTGCGGGAACCGGATCCGAACGCGGCGCGCATACCGCCGCGCGTCCCCTCCATCCCGAATATCATCGCGTGATTTCCGTGCGCGAAGCAGCCCGCTTGCACTCCTTTCCCGATTGGTTTCGCCTGCACGCGACCAAATGGCATGGATTTCGGGAAGTGGGGAATGCCGTCCCACCCCTCTTAGCCCGCGCGATCGCCCGTCAAATTTTACAGGCGCTAGGAGTAGAACCCGTTCTCCCCAGACCGATCCTGCCGTTAGGAGAGAGGCAACTGCTGTATCTAACACCGAAACAAGCAGCGCGCCATTTCAGTTAAAGGAACAGATTTTTGGGCGCGCCGTAACTCACTTTCCGCGATCGTTATCCATTGTCAATTAAAATTTGGTGCATCAGGACTGGCAATTGGTATTACAATTCGCATTTAATCGGAAAAAAGAACAGATTCTTAGGCACGCCGTAACTCACTTTTTCCGATCGTTATCCATTATCCATTGTCAATTGTCAATTATTCCCGGACGCATAGCAGGAGGAATTTTGCGCTTGCTGAGTTGGCGCAACCAGAAACCGCCCAATACGGCAATAATTAGCGAAATCCAGCCCGTTAGCGGTTGCAGTAACAAGAAACCGCCGATCGCGAACATCGACCCAAACAGCAGTAAAATCGCCGCCATCACCTTAAGCAAATCCAAGCCCAAATCCTGAACCGGCGAGATTCCCGTGCGTTGCTGCTGTCGCTTCCAACCCGGTCCCGCCGGACGCACGCGACGATAGAATTCATCGAGCGTTTCCTCGGATTCTGCCCGCGTCAGAAACATTGCCGCAATCCAAAAAATGCCAACGGTGACGGTAATAAACGCCAAGCGCAGCCCGAAATCTTCAATTTTGAATTGCGGAACGGTGCTAGTGACTAAACCGACGGTAAAACTGCCAACAATGGCTGCCAGTTCTGCGGCTGCATTGACGCGCCACCAAAACCAGCGCAGGATGAGTACCAGCCCCGAACCCGTCCCAATCGCGATCACCAAACGAAAGACCGTCGCCACATCTTTTGCATAATACGCCGCCACAGCCCCCAATGCCGTCACTAACACCGAAGCAATGCGCCCCACCCAAACTAACTCGTCTTGACTGGCTTCTGGCTTCACAAAGCGTCGATAGAGGTCGTTGGTGACAAAGGATGCACCCCAGTTGATCGAAGTTGAAACCGTACTCATGAAAGCCGCAATCAGAGAAGAGACGACTATCCCCAGCACGACAGGTGGCAAAAAGTCAAGCATTAATTTCGGGTAGCCTAACTCGCGGTCTTGTAAATCTGGGTAGACGACGAGTGCAACGAGGGAAACGAGAATCCAAGGCCAAGTCCGCACCACGTAGTTGAGGATATTAAACAGCCACGCCGACTTTTCCGCTTCGGCTTCATCTTTAGCAGCAATCAAGCGTTGAATAAACTCGCCGCCGCCATCGCTGCGCCGCCACGACCACCATTGCACTAACATATAGGCAGCAAAGGTACTGGCGCTAATTCCGGCAACATCGCTCCATTGCAAACCGCCCGCGCTGAATTGGAAGGGAAAGAAGGAGAGAACGTCGAATTGAGTTGCTTGTTGGGCGGCGGGAATTAAGGCTTGGATGTTGGGAACGCGATCGCTACCAATCGAATAAAATGCCACTAAAACCGCCCCAATCAAAGCCAAAACCAGTTGGAAGAAATCCGTCGTTACTACGCCCCACAACCCCGCAAAACCGGCGTAAATCAGCACTAAAACGCTGATTCCCACCACGCTTAAAAACTTAAGATTGTCTCCCGGTTGAATGCCGAAACTCTGCCAAACTTCCAACGCATCGACAACTTTCACCGCAGCAAGCATGGCGTAACCGATGCCGATACAGTTAATCGGTACTGCAAACAGGAACGCCTTCACGCCGCGCAACACGGCTGCTGTTTTGCCGCCGTAGCGCAGTTCGGTGAGTTCCGCATCGGTAATCACTTCGCTACGCCGCCACATCCGGGCAAAAACGTAGACCATAATGATGTGGGAAATGCCGAAACTCCACCATTCCCAATTCCCCGCAATGCCTCGGTTGCCGACAAGACCCGCCACGTAGAGAGGGGTATCGATGGAAAAGGTTGTCGCTGCCATACTGGAACCAGCCAACCACCAAGGGAGCGATCGCCCCGATACGAAAAAGTCTACCAAACTCTTCGAGCCTTGGCGCGACAGATATAACCCAATCCCCATTGAGGCAATGAGGTATAGGAGAACGACGATCCAATCAACAGTTTGCATTCAACTACCGATAAACTGGATTTATCTTGCCATAGTTGGGGTTCAATAATGCCCACCGGACAAAAATGAGATTAGTCGATCCTCAGCCAGCTAAACACTTCAGCCGCCGAAAGTTTCCAATCTCCCAGCACTTGGAGAACGGTCAAGCGATCGCTTCCTTGTTTGAATTCTGGCAATTGTCCGGGTTGAAAGATTGCGATCGATTCGTCTTCGGGATCGATAAACCATCCCAGTTGAGTTCCGTGTTGAAGACAGAATACAATTTTCCGAATCACGCGATTGGGCGACTGTTCGGGGGAAAGAATTTCAATCGTCCAGTCGGGCGGAATTTCAAATTTGTTGGCAATTCGACCGTTAGCTGTTTTAGGAAGTCTTGACCATTCAAAGACAGAAAGGTCGGGGACGAGGGAAAGTCCGCCGAAGGTACAGCGTAATTCAGTGAAAGCGTGGACGGATTTTTGAGGAAGTCCGAGTTCGTTGATAGCTGTTCCCAAGCGAATTTGTAGGATGCTGTGTTCGCCTTGAGGCATCGGTTTTGAGTAGATTTTACCGTCGATATATTCGCGTGCCGGTTGGGTTTCAGGTTGTTGGAGAAATTCGTCGAGTGGGAGTTGAGTGGGGGGGGGTAGAGTTGAGGTCATTTCGGTAAGGGCGGGGTTTTCCTGCCCGTACAGCGATCGATAGATCGAGGGGTAGGGGCGAATTTTTGGGGGCGATTTAGAAGATTGATTTTTAAAGATAGCGGTTTCGGTGCGATTCGATCGCAACCTCGTTTGAGGAAGTCAATAATTTAGCAATAATTTCTAACGCAAACCCGATCGCAAAATACTAAAAATCAACCACAATCCCAAAAACGAAGCCGCCGTAAACAGAATATTGGGAATAATCGAGAGTTGAGGCGTTTGCGCGCCGGAGGAGATAATCGCCGCGCCCATAATCAGGGAACCGACGAGAATGCTAAAGGATAAACGGTTAGCAGAATCGTCTAAACTGCGTCGCAAGCCGTTGAGTTCGCGGATATTGAAGTTCCAGTTTAAGGTTTCCGAGGTCATGCGCTCCAAGAGTACGTCGAGTTGCTGGGGCGATCGCAACGATAAACTTTTAAGATCTAAAGCCGTTCTCAACAGTGTTTGCAGGGGATTAGTCCCCAGTAGTTGGCGGCGGAACAAATCGGTGAGTAAGGGTTTGACTTCATCGAGGAAGTTAATCTCGGGGTCGAAACCGCGCGCTAAGCCTTCTAAGTTCGCCAGGGATTTAGCAAATAATCCCATACTTCCCGGCAGGCGAATTTTATTATTGCGGGCGACTTGTAAGGCTTCGTAGATGATTTCGCTGAAGTTAATTTGCGATAAATTGAGGCTGTGATATTTCCGCAACATTCGGCTGAAATCGCCTTCTAAACGCTCTAAATTAATGAGTTTGCTGCCTTGTTGCGAAAGTTTGAGCGTTAGTTGGCTGCATCGCTGCGCGTCGAGATCGACGACGGCGAGGAGCAATTCGGTTAAAATTTGTTGCGATCGCGGATCGATTTGTCCCACCATCCCGCAATCGAGGAGGGCTACTCGCCCATCATCGAGGTAAAAAATATTACCGGGATGCGGGTCGGCGTGAAAGAAGCCGTCGATATAAAACTGCTGGACGAAGGCGCGAAAGATTAACGAAGTAACTTCGCTGCGTCGTTCTTGCCCTTCCATTCCCGACTGTGCGAGGGCGAGTTGCGAAGCAAGCAACGGTTGACCGTTCAGCCATTCTAATACCAAAAGTTTGGGGGTACTCAGTTCCCAATAAACGCCGGGAGTCGTGATGCGATTGGCCTCAAACCAGCGACTTTTGGCGAGATTTTCCCGCAAGCGATCGGTATAATCGGCTTCTTCGAGAAAGTTGAGTTCCGATTGTAGGGCGGAGGTGAATTCGTCGGCGAGGGTGACGATATCGAAGTCTTTGCCGGTTTCCGTTATCGAGACGAGTTCGGCTAACCCTTTAATCAGGGCAACATCTTGGGCGACGATAATATCGATCCCCGGACGTTGGACTTTGAGGGCAACTTCGCGACCGTCGGCGAGGGTAGCGCGGTAGACTTGACCGATAGAACCGGCTGCGATCGCCTCCGAACCGACTCGCGCAAACACTTCTTCAAGCGGTTTACCTAACTCTTGTCGCAGTAGCGCTTCAACCTCAATCCAGGGCGCGGGAGGAACGTTAGCTTGTAAGTCCGTCAGCGCTTCGATATAGCGCGCTGGCAGCACGTCGGGACGGGTGGAGAGTAACTGACCCAGTTTGACGTAAACGGGGCCTAATTCAACGAGAATCTTGCGTAGGGTTTCCGGGGAAGGCAATCGCGGTTCGCCGGACTTACCCCCGACGAGTAGCCCGCGCATATAGCCCCAACCGTTACGCAGGACTACTTCTAAAATTTCTCCCTGTCGAGAAACATTTTTAGTCAGCGAAAACATTTAATAATTTAATAATTTTTAATCTAATTTTGAGTTTAGGCTACAATTTTTAGGTCTTGCGCTCCTCTGCTTCGCCAATCTGTAGAGAGCTTACCGCTTTGGAAATCGGGCGTACATCTTCCCTAGGTTAAATCTTGGGTTCTAACTCGCGAAGGACGGAACGAAGAGCGCGCTCGGTTATTGTGCTTGGCATGACTAGAAAAAGCTCCGATCGCTCTTTGAGACTGATAGTTTGAAACTGTAGCGGCTCAATGAGCTTATCGAACTCAATTTTGAGGATTTTATCATAATGGCAGCATCAAAACCGCTAGAGGGTATTGAATTAGTTGATTGTGCTAGCGCTAATGCCAAGTCGGGCATTGAAGTGACGGCGCGACAATGTGGGTATGGCAAAGATGTCGAGGCTTTTTGGCAGAGTCTCGACAAGGCTTGTCAGCAGATGGGGATTTCGATTGACGATCTGAATGATTTAGTCCGCGATCGCCCAACTTCGCTAGAACGCGGTATTGAAATTGCACCAGACACCGATTACAGTCTGTAGCTTCTGTACCAATATTTCGACTCTAAAAGATAAAGATTAGCTCCAGCGTCCAATTTCGACCATCGCGAACGATTTCGATTTGACGGAGAAATTCGCGGAAGTAGAAGCGGCGTTCTGCTTCTGAGAGGTCAAACCAGAACTGAGGGATTGAGACGGTTTGCGCGATCGCGTCGAGATTGGGAGGGGGAAGTTCAGCTAAGCTTTGCCGCAGGCGGGCGATTTCGGCGCGCAAGTTATAACGGCGCAAGTCTGCGGTTTCTTCATCTAAGATTTCTTTTTCGACCAAGGTGGGGATTTGTGCGATTATCTCTTCTTTTTGAGCAATTTGAGCGGCTAATCGCTCGCTAATGGTGCGAATTGGCGAGCCTTGCAAGTTAGCGACGGCGCGGGGCAGTTGCTCGCAAATGCAAGCGATCGCGCGCTCGAGCAATTCCCCATAAGGAATTGCTTGACATTTTGGATTTTTTGTGCAGCAAACGGGGCGTAAGTAGAGATATTCTTGCGATTTGCCGCGCGGGGCAACGCGAGTAATGGTGGTAGGCGATTGGCATTGCTGGCAGAACACGAGTCCGGCGAGCGATCGCGGTGCGCTAGCGGTTCGGGGGGGTAAGCGGCGGTTGCGGCGCAATAAGCGATCGATTTGAGCGGCTTCTTCGCGCGAGAGGATCGGTGCGTGGGTATCGGGAATGACTTCGCCGGTTTGATAGGCGGTATCGCCGCGATATACGGGATTAGCAAGCCAGCGCCGCCCGGTTGTCACTGAGATTTTTTTACCGTACTTTTGTTCGAGGTAGCGCACTGCACCGCGCAGGGAACCGAAAAGGAGGTAGCGATCGAAAAAATCTTTAACGACGGGGGCGGTACTGCGATCGAGGATATAGCGATCTTTGCCGCGCCGATAGCCGTAGCAGGCTTTTCCAGGCGGTGGCAGTGCTTTAATGCGGTTGCGGGCGTGTCCTTGGCGCAGGCGATGGCGGTGGAGATTGTGGACTAGCGAGAGTGGTGCGGTGCGATTGTCGGCGGTTTCGGCAGCGATGAAGGGGATTTGGAGGGCTTCGAGTTGGGCGAGGGCGCGATCGATTTCCTCGAGATTATCGCCGAGTTCGTCTAAGCGGCGAACTAGCAAGCATTCTGGCGGCTGCTTTTCGCTATCGGCGAGGAGTTGTTGCCACTGGCTGCGATCGCATCTATCTTGGTAAACGCGATCGACATGAATTCCCTCAATTTTTGCATCGGCGAGAGAATCGAGGAGCGGTTCGCCGTATAGGTAAGCAATGACGGACACAATTTTAAGAGCTTGTTAGCAATTTCGCTTTCAGAATCTTAGCGCTATTTGTAATCCACTCGATTGGTTTTGTTTCGGTTTTTTTGCACTCAGTCAAGGATGATTCGATGTACTCTGGGAATTTATAGCCAAATCTGTAAATATCCTTTTTAAATAAATTGGCTACTAATTTTCGTTCTTTTAAATTGTACATCGCCGTATAATGTTTGTGTTCTCTTTTTTCAATGTGCGGCAGCAATATATCGCTCGCTCCAATCTTGTTCAACATCGCACTAAAATCTTGCTGTAGCGTTTCAAATCGCAGCGTAAAATCCAACTCTTCGTTCAAGATATCATTGTAAAACAAGGTTTTATAAGTTTCGTTAGAGTGCGGTCTTAATTTTTTAATAAACGTTTCAAAGGAACAGTCTTCGTTTAAGTTTGCTGCCTGATGCCACCACTTACAAGCCCACATTGAGACAATGCGATCCCAAGGATTTCTCACCACAGAAAACTTGGTGTAGCTATTCCAAATTTTTTCTCCATAAAGCTGGCGGGCTTGCGCTGCTGTAATGTGTTTGGTGGGCGCATCGATTAGCCACCAATCTTTCCCTGCTAGGGCGGTTTCGATGCTCGTTCCACCGGTTCGAGAAATATGGATAAAAATTAGCTTTCTGGTGCGATCGATCATTATTTATTCTCCAGTGCGTAGCAGAATCGGCGTGTAATTTTGTGTGGTTTCGGAAAAGAACAGCGTTATTTAAATTTATTTTTCTCTGAGGGAAGTAAAAATGTAAAAAATTTTTCCTGCAATGATTTTAAGCAGATGTTAGTTAAAGCTTTGTCTGCCAGAGCTTTAACTATTTGGTTTGTATTTTAGTAGGTATTGATGGTTATCTGGGCTAGACTAACCGTTGATGGTATTGATAGTTCGAGCGGGCTGTTCGAGTCTTAAGATTTACTTTATAATTTATCATATTCTCTCAATCCTGGAAAATCATGATACTTCCCGAATAACAGACGACCCAAACTTGTTGAGTATCGGGATCGTAGGTAATCCCAATGGGATGGGTATCGGTGGGCAGGCTTTGCAGGACTTTCAGATCGCTAGTACGGACTTTACTAACGGTATTTGAGAAATAGTTAACGACATAGAGAAATTGCCCATCGGCAGAAAGAACCATGCTGCGTGGGGCATTACCCGTTCTAACCTTTTGCCATTCGTTGGTACTCAAGTCGATTTTTGCAATAGTTCCTTCGCTATTTAAACTGGCGTAAAGGTAGCGATTATCTGGTGAAAGATTGAGGTGGCGCGGTCCTGCCCCGACATTTTTTATCCAATCGACGGAGAAGTTTTTTAAGTTAACAATTGCGATGTTACTCGAACCCATGACGGCGACATAGGCGCGGGTGGAATTGGAATCAACTGCGATACCGCGCGGATATGCGCCTAGCGGAATGCGGCGAATTTCTTGGTTTTTTTCGGGATCGACAACGCTTAAATCCCAGCTACACCAATTGCTGGCGAGGACATATTGGTTATCTGGGGTGACGGCAACGTATTTGGGGACGGAACCGACTTTGATGACTTTCTCGATATTAATCGTATCGGTATTGATGCGGTAGAGGAAGCTAGGATCGTGTTTTGCTTCTGGGGAACAGCGATCGTCTCCTGGATTGCCGAAGCCGGAACCGTACATTTGGTAGTTGGATACCCAAGCGTATTGTCCGCTGTGGGAGAATGCTGCTTCGACGGGCGCGCCGCGATAAGTACCGGGATAGTCTTTGTAGCCAAAGTCGGAGAGTTTGACGGCATCGGAGAGGGTTCTAATTAGTTCGTATTGTTGGTTGTAGACGGCGATGGTGTGTCCGTACATCATGTTTTGTACGAAAAATTTTCCTCGTCCGGAATAAACGATTGATTTGGGGGAAAGATTGCCGCGAATCGCCTTTTCAAACGTCATGGGCGAGATGGCAGATTGCAACTTTTCTTTGATGGAGTCGAGGTAGTATTCGTATTCAATAATTTTTTGCGATGCGATCGCGAACTGGGAATGTCCCGGCGGAACGGCTTTCATGGCTGAGATCGCGCGTTGCCAATTTTGGGCGATGGTTTGCCACTCGCTTTGCGTTTTGGCTGTTTTTCCCAGTTCTACGGCTTGTTCTGCTGCTTGGATGCCTTTGCTGAAGTCATCGGGCATCCGTCGGGCATACTCGATCGCGTTTTCGTACTCTCGCAATTTTTGCTGGGCAAGGGGATAATCGCGATCGCTCTTGGGTACGGATTTCATTGCTGCGATCGCTTTTTGCCATGCTTGTTCGACTTTATCCCAATCATCGGGGGTTTTAGCCGTCTGCGCGAGTTGGGCGGCGATCGCTGCGGCATTCGCGCCTTGATAGAAGTAATCGGTTTTCGGGGGGGGCGGTGCTACTTTTTCCGCCGGTTTTAGCGCGCTAGAGGGGGCAGCAGGCTGAGAACGGGCGTTTTTGCTCGGTTGCTGTTTTGCCGTTTCGAGATTGGCGCGATATTCGCTAATTTTCTGCTGGGCGAGGGCATAATCGCGATCGCCTTTTGGAACCGATTCCATCGCCGCGATCGCTTGCTGCCAGAACTTAGCAACATTTTGCCATTCTGCCTCAGTTTTTGCCGTTTTCGCCAATTCTGCGGCGGCGGCGGCGGCATTGGCCCCTTCGTAGAAGAAATCCGGCGGCAGCGCTACATCAGGACTTTCGGGGACGGGTTCGGCAGCAGGAGAAGGAGACTTTTGACTCTGTTCCTCGCTTTGAGGTGGCTTTGATGCTGGTGTTTCTTCCGGTGTTTGGGGCGCGGATGGTGCTGGGGGAACGGCGGCGCGATCGGGGGACTGTACTGGGGCGGGAGAGGGGGCTTCTTGCTTTGGTTCCGGGCGTTCTAGCGGTTTTTGGGCGGCGCGATCGGGGGACTGTACGGGGGTGGGAGAGGGGGCTTCTTGCTTCGGTTCTGGGCGTTCTGGCGGTTTTTGGGGCAGGGTTTTCGGTTCTTGGCGCGCGCGTTCGAGGTTGGTTTGATACTCGCTAATTTTCTGTTGGGCGAGGGCATAATCGCGATCGCTTTCCGGGACGGATTTCATCGCTGCGATCGCTTGCTGCCAAAACTTCTCGACGTTATCCCATTCTGCCTCGCTTTTAGCCGTTTTCGCCAATTCTGCGGCAGCAGCGGCTGCATTCGTCCCTTCATAGAAGAAATCCGATTGCACCTGGCTCGATTCTGGCGGTTCTAGCGGTTTTTGGGCAGCGCGATCGGGGGACTGTACGGGGGTGGGAGAGGGGGCTTCTTGCTTCGGTTCTGGGCGTTCTGGCGGTTTTTGGGGCAGGGTTTTCGGTTCTTGGCGCGCGCGTTCGAGGTTGGTTTGATATTCGCTAATTTTCTGTTGGGCGAGGGCATAATCGCGATCGCTCTTTTGCACGGATTTCATCGCTGCGATCGCTTGCTGCCAAAACTTCTCGACGTTATCCCATTCTGCCTCAGTTTTAGCCGTTTTCGCCAATTCTGCGGCGGCGGCGGCGGCATTCGTCCCTTCGGAAAGAAAATCTGTCTTTTGTTGCGAAAGTTGGCGGAGTTCTTCGCGAAGTTCTGCGGCTTGGGGCGGTTCTTCTGGGAGAGGTTGAGTTGCACTCTCTAAGGGTTCTGCTGTACGGAACGTCTCTTCGCCCGTCGCTAGCAATTCGCCATTAGCGCGGGCAAAATCCGGCGGCGTGACGAGGAGAACTAGCGCCGCGACAGCCAGTAAATGCAAGCCAAAAGCACTCGGCACTACGCGCCAATTCCACAATCGTTCGGACAGATTGACTTCAACTCCAACCTCTCGTTCGTAAACTTCGTAGGAATGGGGGTAGGCTAAAGCTTCCATTTGCAATCAATTGATAATGGACAATTGATGATTGATAATTCATTCAACAAACAACTTGTTTTGCAACCTAGAAATTACCTTCCTTTAAGTCATGCTTTCTCCTTTGTTTTGGATGAGATGACTGTTAATTGCAAAGCACGAACTCTTCGTTATCTTTTGTTTGTTATACCAATTCCCATAGGTTTTGCACGATTCCCTAGAGCGAGGGCATAACAGTGTTATGCCCCTACAGACAAAATTTAGTGCATTAAAATGAGAATTGGTATTAGCAATTATCAATGGGTCAATTGCCCATTATTCATTGTCAATTGTCAATTGTCAATTAACAACTGCCGTTTCGCAGTCCACCAAATTGGCGCTCAAATCCCACAAGCGCACGGCGCGTTCGTCATCGCGCGCTTGCGGCGAAACCTTCTGTACGAACACATTGCGATTTTTGCTGTTGCGGTTCCCCCAGCTAAAGTATGCGCCCGATTGTTGATACTCCGGATCTACTGTAACAGCCGCCACGCGATCGCCCGCCAACTCCTGAGAAACATAGCCCTTAGTAATATACTTCTGGAACAACGGAAAGAGCTTCTGGAACAGCGGGTAATGATTGCGGAACAGCGGGGTATCCGCCACGCAACCCGGATAGAGTGCGCTAAACGTAATTCCCGTCGAATCGTGGAAGCGGCGATGCAACTCCCGCATCGTCATCACATTGCACACCTTACTATCCTTATAAGCCTTCACCGGCTCGAATTTCTTGCCATCCGCCATCGTAATCGGATCTTTGAACCCCGCCGCAAAGCCTTCTAACTCTCCCAAATCCGGACGCGGGTATACCTTACCGCCCGGTTCGTCGGGATTGTGCGTTACCGTTCCTAAAATCACCATACGTTTATCCGGAAGCGGCGACTTTTTCAAATCGTCCATCAGCAAATTGCACAACAGAAAATGTCCGAGGTGATTCGTCGTCATCGTCAACTCATATCCTTCTGGACTGCGCAACGGTTCTTTAAGCAAGGGCATATAAATCGCCGCATTGCAGACTAAAGCCTGAAATAATCGCCCGCTGGCGCTAAATTCCCGTGCAAACCGACGCACGCTTTCCAAATTGCCCAAATCAATCTGCTTAATCGTGTAGCTGCCTTGAGGCAAACCGACTTTTTGCGCTGCTTCGCCCGCCCGTGTCAAGTTGCGGCAAGCCATAACAACGTGATATCCTCGCTCGATTAAAGCCTTGGTTGTATATAAGCCTACGCCGGAAGAGGCTCCTGTAACGATTACGGTTGGAGTTCGATCTTGTACCATCTTCGTTAAAAATTTGTTCGTTGCTGTTTGCTAATTCAGCGATCTTACACCCTGAAGCGACCCGCGTTTCATTGAAATTCACGTCAACATAATTCGTAATTGATAATTCGTAGTTCGTAATTATTACCCCACGACGGTCAACATAATTCGTAATTGATAATTCGTAGTTCGTAATTATTACCCCACGACAGTCGTCGGGGGCTTGAATATCGTTGCTGGTATTTCTCAACTTTTTCCTCATTAAAATTAGAGGATTGTGACCAGAAATTATAAATTACATTTCGGCAGGTGCTACGCTTAGCTTGCCGAAGTGTTCAATGACCGCGAATTAATAATTGTTGGGTTATGTAATATTGGTTTGAGATTTACTCAACCAAGCATTGCGATGCCCTCATCGGACTGGGGAACATCATATATAGCAGTTTTTACATGGATAAGGTACACCCAGCGGGCGAATACCATTCGCCCCTACGGGGCGGCGTTTAATTTCGAGGCGACCTCGAAATCCGCGCCCCTACCGATTTGATTTTTGGAACTGTACCTCACGCAAAGGAAAAACGCTATATCTTTATTACGATAATGTTGGACTCCCCTGATTTGTCCTACTAAAAAAATAGCTCGACCCGACCCGATTTAAAATCATACTTCTCCAACACATCGAGCATCACTTTTGTTAATTTTTCTCCCCCTCGCTCTGACGGTTCGATCGCGTTTGCGTAATCTTCGGGTTCGCTGAATATCTGTCGCAGATCGATAATCGGCAATCGTGCAAAAGATGCCTCGCGCAGGATGACTTCATTGAAAAAACTTAAGGCTGCGCTTGCTAATTCCCGATAGCGAAGCTCGCTAAAATTGGGGTAATAAATCGTGCAAACGGTTGTCGGCAACCCCACTCCTAAAACAGATTGTAACATCGCGCTATATTGCTGCTGAAACTCTTTACCTAGGGCTACGAATCTCGCTAAAACTTCAGATACAGAGGTTGCAGTTCCTTCTAAAATGCTAGCTTGTGCTAAGGCATTATTTCCGCCTGCACTGAGAAATAAATGAGTTGCATCTTGAGGAATATGTTTGAGTTGAACGATCGCATCTTCTGCCTTCGCTCCATCAACCGCTAGAAGCGTTGCTGGGCTTCCCACCGGAAGTTTAGAACGAAGTTGAGCAATGATATCGGGCTTGCCCTCAACGTAGGCAGCGTTGTCAAAAATTGAATCTCCGAGCAGAACGGGATGGTAAGGCATCGTCGGTTTTAGGGTTTTCGATAAGCTCTAGGAATTAGCAAGAGCGACAATCCACGCAAGTTGAGAAGAGGGGTGTTTTTTAGTTTACAAAAAAGTGTAACAGGTTGATAATTGTGATTTCAATCGGACTAGACTAGAGGTTTTCAATCGGAGCAGAATCTAGCCATGAAATGTGGAAGCTCGATCTTACAAGGCTCGAATTGGGGCAAAATAACGACAGGAATATTGCTAACCTCTAGCGCTGCGATCGCGTTAGCTCTTCCGGTTCGCGCCCTCACTTTCTCGACCGACCGCGCGGCATTCAACAGTAACGATAGCCTGGATTGGTCGAGTTTGGGAAAAATTTTTGCGCCTCCAATTGACGCATCGGATTTTCTCCCATTTTCCTTCTCGGCAACGTCCCAACAAGGATTGGGATTAAATGTCAATGTTCCTTTCCCGCCCGTCGGTTCGGGAATTACGCCGCCGTTCGTTTTCCAAACTTTACCGCCTCCCCAAGGGATTCCGACTAACTTTGCCCCCGGAGATTTTATTCTGTTTAGCGGGTTGCTGCCGGGACGTTTTCCCGCTCCCGGAAACCCCGGTCCACTAACGATTACTTTCGATAAACCCGTATTAGCAGCGGGAACGCAAATTGCTACGGACGATACGCCGTTCTTTACGGGATTTATCTCGGCTTTTGATAAGGATAATAATTTATTGGGCGAATTTTCTGCACCGGGAACTTCTTCGGTGACTCTCGATAATTCCGCTCTCTTTCTCGGCGTTCGCAGCGATACGGCGAATATCTCCAAACTCGTGTTTCAAACTTCCGTTCCCGGACGCGCGATCGGCATTAATACTTTAAGTCTAGATCGAGCGAGCGTTCCCGAATCTAGCATTCCCGCTTTGGGCTGGATTCTCGGCGCGATCGGTGTTGGATTGATACGCCGACGATCCCAGCATTAGTCCCCTAATTTGTGTCAAAAACGCTGAAATTGTTTGCATTTCGGTGCGTTACGCTTCGCTAACGACACCCTACTTAATTCCACCCGCCAAGGTAGTAGTAGGGTGCGTTAGGCGCGAGTTCTATTGCATAAAAAGTAACGGATTTTTCGGCGCGCCGTAGCGCACCATTTTAGAACGTTACCCTTCGCTTTGACTTCAGTTAGTGTTATTCATTAAGGCTTAACGCCCCGGTTACAGTCAAAATGAATTCGGGGCTAGGAGTGCGCCACAATTGGTCCAAGCGCGTTGCGGGAATGGTTAAATAAACCGTATAACCGGTCAGCAGTTGCACGTCGAGCAGATCCCAACCTTGTACCGAGCGACCTTCGGCATTGACATAAAGCGGTACAAAATCGGCTTCTTTGGCGGCTTCGCGAATGGTTTTGCCGTAAAAGGGATGCTCGCTGGTAATTAAAGTTGCTAGGGCAACCCAAAGCAAGTCATCCGTCATGCCATTGCCTAAGATTTTCCCACCCAGAGCGGCGGCGGCAAAGGCAGGGGTTGCCAGTTCGTTGGGACAGAGTACGGTTTCAAAGCCGAAAACCTGCTGGACGGCGAGGGAAAATTCGGGGTCTTGGT
Source organism: Oscillatoria sp. FACHB-1406 (assembly GCF_014698145.1). Classification (NCBI taxonomy): domain Bacteria; kingdom Bacillati; phylum Cyanobacteriota; class Cyanophyceae; order Oscillatoriales; family Oscillatoriaceae; genus Oscillatoria; species Oscillatoria sp. FACHB-1406. The sequence goes on from NZ_JACJSM010000022.1 coordinate 40,121, forward strand.
TGCGGACAATGACGGGGAGATTGGGGCGCAATCCGCGAGCGCACAGGCTGATTTCGACGTTAATCGTATCGATATTGGTTGCCGCGATTAAAGCGTCGGCGGTGTCGATGTTGGCAGCTTTGAGGGCGTTAGCGAGTCTTGCATCTTCGAGGATAACGGGAACGCCGAGCGATCGCGCCGCATTGAGCAAACGATTGCTAGGATTGCTTTCAATGGCGACGACTTCGTACCCTTGTTCGACAAATTGCTCGATAACGTACAGTCCCAATTCTCCCAACCCGCAAACGATATAGTGATAGCGAGAGGGTACGCGCGCTGCATCCCAAAATTGGCGGATGCGACTGCCTAAAATGAAGTCATTGATTAGGGCGTAACAAATTCCGACAACTCCCGCCCCAACGATCATCATAATCGCGGTAAAGATTTTAATTCCTTCCGGGCCGTTCTCGGCAACTTCTTCTTTGCCCCCCGCGCCGGTAATCATACCGACGGAAAAGTAGAAGGCATCGACGAGGGAGGTGTGAAAGTTAACGAAGGTATAAGTCAGCGTTGCCATAAAAATGGTCGCTAGCAGGGCAATGCTGACGAGGGTAACGGAACGTCCGTAATGCCCGAATTGTCGAAAGTTGCTGAGGACTTTGAGCAGTTTGCGGGGGCGCAGGCGGCGGTTAGAGCGGGTTTTGGGTTGCGTGCCGATAATTAAGCGATCGCCAACTTGCAGTTGTTTGCCTTCTTCCATCGCTGTAATGAGGTCGAATTCGCCGGTCGCGGGAAGATAGTAAATCAGCATCCGGCTGCGATTGTCCCAAAGCGCGCTCAGGGGGCGGTACAGCCAAGGGTGATTTTCGTCTACGATTTCTTCGTGGATGGGCCACGTGCGATCGAATAGTTGCAATTGACCGATCGCTTTATTCCCCAAGGCAGCGAAGGCAAAGGTGGGGGCGGCGAGGGCGGGAGCGCTCATGCTGACGTGATCCCGCAGGGTTGTGTCGAGGCGATCGCCGAGCGTTTCGTTGAATAAACGATTGATGATGCGGATGCGAGGGTTGAGAACTCGTGCTTGGGTGAGGATGGCGAGATTTAAACCGTCATCGTTGTTAGCCAGAACGATACTTTGGGCTTCTCGAATGCCCGCAGCTATTAACGTTGTTGCCGAGCGGAGATTGCCGATAATAATATCATCTTTCCGCTCTCCTGGCATGGGGCGATCGCTAATCCCAACAACGTCAGCGCCTTGTTGCCCGAGCAGTTTGAAAATTTTGTAGCCGGTTCTACCGAGACCGCAGACAATAATGCGGGGTTTCATGGGTAAATATTTAAGCGCGAAGAGGAGCAAATCGAACAACTGTCTATTATCGCTTAGTCCTCCCAGGCTAAGTGTAATTCAAAGCACTTTTTGCTCGATTTCTATCGATTGTCTTCAAAATTTACAGTGCGCCTATTTTGTAGGAATCTGAGAATTCAAAGTTTCGAGAATTTGCTCCAATAACTGAGTTTGCTCTCGGTTAATTGTTTCTAGCTTTTGCAAAATTTCGGAGAGTTCTAAGGAGCGATCGGATAATACTAAATCTGAAGATTTTTCGGCAACAGGTAAGGGATTTTGTGTTCCTTTGAATTTTAAGCCATTGGAGAGAAAACGACCGAGTTTGAGAGGCAGACTAAAGATCGTACTCCAGAAGGCAACATTCAATTGTGCGATCGATCGCGATAGGGTTTGAAAGAGGAAAACGAGTAGGGACAGAAGAACGAGTAGGACGACGACGCTAATAACGGGATGAGAAATTGCCCAATCGACGCGCGGATGTTGGGCGAACCAATTTTGGAAGGGATTGCTGAAGAGCGTTTGAATCATGGTATCTGGCGCTATTGGCGAAACAAGCGGTTTTTATCAACTATTGTACCGATAGCAGACTGCCAATCCGAACAGGGACGCGATCGCGCTTCGGGTAAGGGCTGAGTTTTCCCCAGCGTTACCGTCAGTCCTTACTGGCGATCGCGCTCGAGTAACGCTTCCACTGCCTCCCGCGTCGCTAAAGAAGGCTGCGCGCCTTCCACCGTCGTCGCTAGCGCCCCCGCCGCCGCACCCCACAACAACGCCTTGCTTAGGGACAAATTCAAGTCCAAGGCAGCGGCAAACGCACCGTTAAACGCATCCCCCGCCGCGACAGTATCGATCGCATCTACCGCAAACGGCGGCACAAATTCCACGCTTTCCGCCGTCACCGCCACCAACCCCCGACTGCCCAATTTCACAATCGCGCCTTCTGCCCCTCGCGCCAGCAATTCCCGCCCCGCCCGAATCGCTGTCTCCGGATCCTTCACCTCAAATCCGACTAACTGACTGGCTTCTACTTCATTGGGCGTTACCCAATTGACAAATTTCAAGATTGGTGTAATATCGGTTTCCGGGACGGGAGCGGGATCGAGAATGACTCGAACGCCTGCGGTTCGGGCTGCCCTTGCCGCTGCTTCCACCGCCGGTAACGGAATTTCTAGCTGTAACAATAGCACCGTTGCTGCCGACAAGAGCAGGCGCACGCGATCGCAATCCGTTGCATCAATGCGCCCGTTTGCACCGGGAACGACGATAATTTGATTGTCTGCGCGATCGCTTGCTGCGATCGCCGCAACGCCGGAATGCGCCTCGGAATCTACCGTTACGCCTTCAATAGCGACTTCATTCCCGCGCAAACTTGCTAACAACTGCTTCCCGAACGCATCCCCGCCGACACGCCCCACCATCTGCGTTTTCGCCCCCAAGCGTGCCGCTGCTACGGCTTGATTTGCGCCCTTACCGCCGGGAATGGTGGCGAAACTACGACCCGCGATCGTTTCTCCGGGGAGAGGAAGACGAGGCGTGCGGACGACTAAATCTAAGTTAAGGCTGCCGAATACGAGAACGCTCATCAGAAAAATGGGTTTGAAACCCCGTGCTTCTAGTACGGCTTTACATTAATTTTTGGTAGAATAGTATTGGTCAATGACCCACCCGCGACGATGGAGACATAAACCCTAACACCAAAGCTTGCGAAACTTCGCAACGGGGAAGAAAAATCGGTAGACCGGGAAAAGAGGACGGGGCAATGGGTAGAGCTATCCCTCGAATCAACCAAAAACCTAGAAATTCTTTTCGGAATTTCGACACCTAAGAACCGCTGGGCTAGCGGGGATAGTCTGTGGAGCGAACGTAAGACCATAAAACTCCTTGCGGGTAGAGGCAGTTGCAATGAAGCAGAAACCTGAATCGTAGCGTCCTCGTTTTTGAGGAGAACTCAAAAATATGGACGGGCGCGTGAGGTTTAGGAATCACCGCACTTTTAGGGCGGTGAGGATGTCAAGTTAAGTTGACCCCATAAGCTACAAAACGCCTTTAGAACTGGGAATTTGTTCGGCGCGACGAGGATCGATTTCTAATGCCATTCGCATCGCACGAGCAAAGGCTTTAAAAGTAGCTTCGATGATATGGTGAGAGTTGATACCATCAAGTTGGCGAATGTGCAGCGTCATTTGGGCATGATTGACGATCGCAACGAAAAATTCTCGCACTAATTGAGTATCATAAGTACCGACGCGCTGGGTGGGAATTTCTAAGCCGTAGCTGAGGTGCGGTCTACCGGAGAAGTCGAGGGCGACTTGAACTAAGGCTTCGTCGAGAGGGGCGACAAAATGCCCGAAGCGATGGATTCCTTTGCGATCGCGCAATGCTTGGGCTAAGGCTTGCCCCATTGTAATCCCTACGTCCTCGTTGGTGTGGTGGTCGTCGATTTCAATATCTCCCGTCGCTTGAATATCGAGATCGATTAAGCCGTGGGAAGAGATTTGATGCAACATATGATCGAGGAAGGGAACGCCGGTATTAGCGTGACATTTTCCGGTTCCATCTAAATTGAGGCTGACTTGCACGTCAGTTTCCCCGGTGGTGCGCCGCACGGAGGCACTGCGAGCGGTTGAAGGGGCGGTGAGGGCGCGATCGCTAAGCTGCATAAATCTAAAATTCAGAATTTTCTAAGGAATATTGTATTTTAAAGGAATCACCGTCTACAATTCGTAGTTCGTAATTCGTAGTTCGTAATTCGTAGTTCGTAATTCGTAATTCACCACTCACCACTCACCACTCATAACTCATAACTCATAACTCATCATTCATAATTTATAAGACTGTCATGATTCAACCTGCAAAAAGCACTCACATCAGAACTTTAGAACAATTGCGATCGCTCACTAATCTTCTTGATAATGCTGTTGGTATTCCTGGTACGCGCTACCGCGTGGGATTGGATCCGGTTCTCGGATTATTGCCGGGAGTTGGGGACTATGCAGGCGCGATGATGTCGAGTTATATCGTGATTCAAGCAGCGCGAATGGGTGCTTCTCGGGCGACTTTAGGACGGATGGTGTCGAATATCATTTTGGATTCCTTCGTGGGGATGGTTCCTTTATTCGGTGATTTATTCGATGCGGGGTGGAAAGCTAATACTAAAAATATTGCCTTGTTGGAGCAACATCTCGAACTTCCTCAAAGTCGTCAAAAAGCGGATTGGCTGTTTTTGGGATTGCTGTTAGGCGGGTTGCTTTTGGTGCTGCTTCTGGTTACTGCGATTAGCGTTACGCTTTTCCAAGGCGTTTTTAGGTTTTTGCAATTCTTGTTCGCACGTTAAGGGATGACTGTACGGAGCGGTTCTAAAATGAAGAGAATGCCTCCGAAGGCGATCGCGACTCCTAATGTAAGTCCGGTTGCAGTGGCAGGATAATCGGGAAGGACTTGTAACATCGCCGCCCAAGCAATGGGGGTTGTGGACTGAAGCAGCACGATTCCGAGCAGTAAGGCGGTGAAATGGCGTTCTCCAAGCCATAGGAGGGGAAGGGCGCACAAGAGGGCAAATTGCGTCCAGCGCCACGCCCCGACGCGATCGCCCAAAAATCCGCCGAGGAGCTTACCTAGGGCTGCGGCGATCGCTAATGCGAGCAGTAAATCGGCACGTGCTAAGTAAATTTGCTGAAATAAATTCCAAATTGCCGAGCGCAACGCGATCGCGCCCAATAAAACCGCAATCCACACCTCGCGATTTTCCAGGAGTCTTTCACCTTTGAAGCTCTGAATGTGTGGATAAAATCGAGCTTGAGAGACTAATAGGGCGATTGTCCCCGCCAGCAGTAGTAAAGCGGCGAAAAAGGGCGCGATCGCATTTTGCTGTGTCAGCCCGATAATACCCCCGATTGCCAATCCAACCACTCCTGGTGCGGCAAATACCGAGAGTTCCGTTATTTTTCCCGCAGCGAGAGCGTTCGCGATCGCGCCACCGCCGGGATGAAACAGTGCCGAACCGCATCCAGCCAAGAAAACAGCGGCTATTGGCGTGCTGCCAGAGAGGGGTAAAGCAAAGGCGAGGAGGAGTAGTCCCCCAATGGCTGCCAGATGTGGCTTGAGGGCGCGATCGACGAGTAAACCCGCGATCGCTTGAGCGCCAAAGGCAAGCGCATTGTAGAGTAAAATCCAGAGCGAAATTTCAAGCAGCGATCGCCCGCGCGCCAAACTTGCCAGCAGGAAGGCTGCCGACGCATCCGCAACGCCGTGCGCTGTTCCTAACGCGAGTAGAAGAGAGCGATCGCATTGCCGCGTTATCGAGGCGAAAACCACAGCCGCAATACTCCGAATAAGAGGATTAAAACACAGTAGCTCGCCGCATTCGCAACGGCAGATGCAAAGGCAGTTTCTCGCAATGGCTTGCGCCGCAACAACAGCAGCATTGACCCTTCAATCAGGAAGGATAGCGCCCAACTGAGGAAAAGCCATAAGGGGAAGAAAATTGCGGGGGGGAGAATTCGATAAAGCGCTGCAAAATTGATGAGACTGAGCGGTAAACCGATAATGCCCGAAGTCATATTGGTGAGGGAAGCATCGAGGAGCGATCGCTGCCAAGTTCCCCATTCCAACTGCCACAAAACCAACGTTTCGCAAACAATCACAATAAGTTCAAAGACAATAAAACCAACCCCACCAATAATAGGAATTGTTTGGGCGGGCAAAACATCGGCAAGAAGAATTATGCCTAACATTGAGTTCATTCTCAATTCCTAACTCCCATTTTATAACTCATCAATCTTTTTGCGTCAAATCATTTCGCTCCAGTTCGTAATTCATAACTCATAATTCATAACTGTCCAAACGAGCTAGAAATATCGATTAACCAACGCACCGTTTGCGGGAAGATAACAACCAATACTAAGACAATGCCCTGCAACGCCATAAACGGTAAAGCACTGCGATGAATATCCGCTGTCGAAACTTCTTTCGGCGCTACGCTCTGAAGGTAAAAAAGGGAAAATCCAACTGGCGGGGAAATAAAAGCAGTTTGCAAGTTAATCGCCATAATCACTCCAAACCAAACCATATCTAAGCCCAACGCTTGAGCAGCGGGAACTAATAAGGGCATAGCAATAAAGCAAATTTCGATAAATTCGAGGAAGGATCCAAGCGCGAAAATAACGATATTACTGACGATCAAAAATCCAACTTTTCCTCCTGGTAGTTTCAGCAATAAATCGGTAATTAACGTCTTTCCGCCTAACGCATCAAACACTAAAGCAAACAGAGAGGAACACAATAAAATCATTAGGACGAGCGCTGTAATCACCATTGTCGAGTGTGCTGCATCTCGGAGTAATTGCAGTGTCAAGCGCTTGTTAAAAGCTGCAATGATACTCGCACCAACCGCACCCACTGCCCCCGCTTCTGTCGGCGTTGCCAAACCAAAAAAGATACTGCCCAATACGGCAAAAATGAGGAGTAAGGAAGGAACAATCGTTTTTAGGACTTTTTGGAAGAGTTCGCCCTTTTTCGGAAGCGGTACATCCGCCGGGAGAACCGGCACCATCTCCGGTTTAACAAAGGCTAAAGCAATAATATAAAGTAAATACGAACCCGACAGCATCAAGCCGGGAATTAATGCGCCTAAAAATAAATCGCCTACGGAAACCCCGATTTGGTCGCTGAGAATCACTAAAACTAAACTGGGAGGAATGAGTTGCGCTAAAGTTCCTGAAGCAACAATAATTCCGGCGGCTAATTTTTTATCGTAACCGTAACGCAACATAGCGGGTAAATACAGCATCCCCATCACGATTACGGTTGCGGCAACAACGCCCGTTGTTGCCGCAAGTAACGTCCCCACGACGACGACGGCTAGCGCCAATCCGCCCCGCACTCGCCGTAGCATAATTCCCATTGTTTCTAATAATTCTTCTGCCAGTCCGGACTTTTCTAAAATTGCGCCGAGAAAGACGAAATAGGGAATTGCGAGAAGGGTAAAATTGGACATCGTACCGAACCACAGATTCGGCAATAAAAGCAAGCGGTTGAGGTCAAACGCACCAAAAATTAAACCGATCGCGCCAAATAAGAGCGCCGTTCCCGCAAAGGAAAATGCAACGGGATAACCGCTAATTAAAATAAAGAAAAAGCCGACAAACATTAAGATTGCTAGCCATTCATACCCCATAATTGACCTCGCTGTTTAATTAGAAATTAAAAGGTAAAAATTAAAAATTACTTATTCGGGTGCGATTTTTTCGGAAGATTCTAAGCGAACGCGATCTTCAATGTCTTGGTAACCTAAGATAATGGCTAAATATTTAATGGCTTGGGAAATACTTTGTAGCAACAATAAGAGTAATCCGATGGGAATCATTGTTTTAATCGGCGCGCGCGGCAAACCGTTAGCATCGGAGGAGATTTCCCACGGCCCCCAACTGCCATCGGGCAATCGTCCCCAAGATTGTAGGACGGGATTAAACGTTACCCAAAGCCCTATGAGACAGAAGGGAATTAAAAATAAAACCGTCCCGACTAAATCGACGAGAGCTTGTTTTTTGGGTGAAAAATGCGAGTATAAAAAATCAACGCGGACGTTTTCGTTATGCAGGAGAATATAAGAAAATCCGAGCCAAAATAAGATGGAAAATAAGTACCATTGCAGTTCGATGAACGCATTGGAAGAGAGTTGCTGGCCGACGAAACGACCGAGAAACCGGGCGATAACGTTATAAAAACCGACTCCGAGGGTTAATAAGACCAGCCAATTGGCAAGCCATCCCAACTTTTCAGATAAATTATCGATCGCGCGGGAAAATTTCAGCAGCGATCGCACCGGCAGCCTTCTAAAAAACCGAACCATATTATCGAACGCAACAAGGGAAACTTCAGCCGTCCTATTCTACCGAAATGCGTTCCCCTTCTCGTGATATTCTGAGGAAACTTTGTTTGGTAGGGTTGATATGAAACGTCGAGCTATTGTTAGAGCGTTATCCCAAGGCGCGATCGCGACGACGGGCGTTGCGATTGTCGGTGGGTGCAGATCCGCACAGAATTCCGCCGCACCGGGTTCTACCAATACCGCCAACCCTGCCGATCTTGCGAATTTGCCTTCTCTACAATGGCAAATGGCAACCAGTTGGCCGCGATCGCTCGATACAATCTTTGGGGGGGCGCAAGTCTTAGCCGATCGCGTCGCCGCCCTCACGGGTGGAAAATTGAAGTTAGTCCCCCGTGCCGCCGGAGAAGTCGCCCCGCCCTTAGATGTCTTAAACGTCGTCTCCCAAGGCGGCGTACAGTGCGGACATACCGCCTCTTATTACTATGTCGGGCGCAATCCCGCCCTCGCCTTCGGTACTACCCTTCCCTTCGGATTCACCGCCCAACAGCAGAATGCTTGGCTTTATGAAGGCGGCGGTTTGAAAAAATTACAAGAAATTTACGCCGCTAAATTTAACGTCATTCAGTTTCCGGCGGGCAATACCGGCACGCAAATGGGCGGTTGGTTTCGCAAGGAAGTCGCAACACTCAACGATCTCAAAGGCTTAAAAATGCGGATTCCGGGATTGGGCGGGCAGGTGATGGCGAAGTTAGGCGTAAACGTGCAAACGATCGCGGGGGGCGAAATTTTCCAAGCGCTACAAACCGGCGCGATCGATGCAGCAGAATGGGTTGGGCCTTACGATGATGAAAAATTGGGCCTCAATAAAGCCGCGAAATTTTATTACTATCCCGGTTGGTGGGAACCGGGTGCAACCTTGGAATTTCAGGTTAATTTAAACGAGTGGAAAAAGTTACCGGCGCAATATCAACAAGCAATTCAAACGGCTGCGTTTGAGTCTAATGCAACCATGCTGGCGCGCTACGAATCTCGCAATAACGAAGCATTGCAAAAATTGCTTTCTACCGGAACGCAAGTGCGTCCTTACAGCCCGGAAATTTTAGCGGCGGCAGAACAGGCAGCTTTCGCGCTTTACGATGAGTTTGCCGCCAAAGATGTCGATTTTAAGGCAGTCTATGATTTGTGGAAACCCTTCCGCGATCGCGTCACCGCCTGGAATAAACTCAATGAAGGCAGTTTTGCCAATTATATTTACTCGAAAATAAAAGCGTAGGGACTTTGTATACAACGTCCCTACCGATAAAAACCTTTGACGGCTCCTCGCCCTAAAGATGCGAGGATTCTTGGATCGTAGGGAGTCTAATGACTTTACCCTCACCAAAATTCACGGCGATGCGCCCCACCGCTGTATGAGAAAATTCTTTCTGCTCCCTTGGAGCCAAAACTTTCCCAGGAAATTACGCCCATTGCGAGACAGGTTCCTCCGCTCTTGGCGCGAGTCTCTGACTGTGTGGCGGATGCCTTTATCCTACCATCAGGCATCCGCCCTAGAAGGGCGTAGCTCTGTATCCCATTATTTTCGGTCAAAATTCAAGATGTGGAGGCGTGGCTTGTGTTCCCCCATCCCCCGCACGAGACAAAATTTAGCTTGACAGACCGATCGCGAAGGTACGGGAATTGCGATCGCGTTCTGGGAAAAACCGAACGCTATCTCGGCTCTAGCTCTGTTAGCATCAAATACAGGGTATGAATTATTATTAAGTTGGCGACCCGAGGAGATTGCGATCCGATGCCTTCGACTGACTTCAAAGACTACTACGCCCTCTTGGGGGTTAATAAAACCGCTAGCGCTGAAGAAATTAAAAAAACCTTCCGCAAATTGGCGTTAAAATACCATCCCGATCGCAACCCGGGAGACAAAGCCGCTGAAGCGCGCTTCAAAGAAATTAGCGAAGCCTACGAAGTGCTGTCCGACGCGGATAAGCGCAAAAAATACGACAATTACGGGCAGTATTGGCAGCAAGCCGAGAAAGCAGGAGATTACGCGCGCGGCGGTGCGGGCGTAGACTTCGGCGGCTTCGATTTTGGACGCTACGGCAGTTTTGAAGAATTTATCAACGACTTACTCGGTGGGATAGGCGGACAAACGGGAGGCGGGCGCACGGGAAATTACACCTACCGCACCTCCACTTCAACCGGACGTTCCGGTTATAGTAGCACCGATACTTTTAACACCGGCTTTAACGGACAAGCGACTCAAAGCGATACGGAATCCACCATTCAACTCACTTGGTCGGAAGCCTATCGCGGCACCAAGAAGCGCTTGAATTTAGGGAGTGAAGTTATCGACGTGCGCATTCCTCCCGGCGCAAAACCGGGCGTTCGCATTCGAGTTCGGGAAAAGGGCAATGTGAACCCTTACACCCGCAAGCGTGGCGATTTGAACCTGAAAGTAGAACTCTCGCCCCATCCCTTCTTCCGCTTTGAGGATGACAATTTAGTCTGCGAAGTGCCGATCGCGCCAGACGAAGCTGCTTTAGGTGCTTCGATTGAAGTGCCAACGCTGGATGGTATGGTGACGATGAAAGTCCCGGCGGGGATTCGCGGCGGACAATCGCTGCGGTTGCGGGGCAAAGGTTGGCCGAATCCCAAAGGCGGACGCGGCGACCAATTGGTAAAAATCGCGATCGCAACCCCCCAAAATCTCAGTAAAACCGAACGGGAATATTACGAAAAACTGCGCGGCGTTCGTACAGAAAATCCGCGCGCTCATTTGCAGAATATTCAAGTTTAATGAGTTTGGAATGACAGAATGCGATCGCTAAGTAAGTGCAATAGCTCCGATTTGCCCTCGCTCAAGCGTTGGACGGTTCGAGACTATCACCGCATGAGCGAACTGGGAATTCTCGACCCTAGCGAGCGAACCGAACTCATCGACGGACAAATTACTTTGATGATTGCTAAGGGAACGCCTCATGTTACTGCCTTACGCTTACTGGCAGCAAAATTAGAGGCGTTGCTTGTTGGCGATGAAAATGTTTTTGTAAGTACCCAAGACCCAATTCTTTTAGACGATCTTTCCGAACCCGAACCCGATTTAGTTCTCGCACGCGGCACAATTTTAGACTACAGCGAAACGCATCCCTGCTCGGAAGATATTTATCTCCTCGTCGAAGTTGCCGATTCCACTTTAAAAACTGACTGCGAAATTAAAGATAAACTCTATGCCCGCGCCGGAATTGCTGACTATTGGGTTCTAGATGTTAAAGAGCGCCAACTCCATCTTTTCCGCGACCCAACAGCAACAGGATATACTCGCCACCTCATCGTTTCCGAACCCAATCGAGTGGCTTCGCTTGCCTTTCCCCACCTCAACCTTTCCTTAAGCGAAATTCTTCCTCCTCAAGCTTAAAATCCCATCTTAATATCTACCATTTATCAACGTCCCGTAGGGGCATAGCACTGCTATGCCCTCTTAAGTAATCGTGCAAAATCAATAAAAATTGGGATAAAAGAATAGTAGGGTTCAGTGCTGAAAATTTGTGGAAGTGTTTCCAAGCATCCGGAGTGAATTCTAGCTTGAAGGGCATCATACCAACTCTCATTGATTTTGCACGATTCCCGAAGAGGGCATAACGATGTTATGCCCCTACGACGAAAAATTTAGTGCATCGTAACTGAGAATTGGTATCAGTCCTCTTTGGTAAGATTGGCTGACTTTCTGCTATTATATATCTAAAAAATAACGAAAATTAGTTTTTAGGTTTCCAGTCCAGCATTTATCATTTGAGCGATTATGAACCCAGCCGTTTTAATTGAAAAATTACAAAAAAATTACGGTTCCATTCCTGCGGTAAAAGACGTTTCTTTTCGAGTCGATCGCGGCGAGATTTTCGGACTGCTTGGCCCCAACGGTGCGGGCAAAACGACGACGATCCGCTGTTTGTGTACCCTAGCCAAGCCCGATGCGGGCAAAGTCGAAGTTTGCGGGATTGACGCGATCGCGCAGCCCAAAATCGCGCGACGCAGATTGGGTTACGTCGCCCAAGAAGTCGCCCTCGATAAAGTCCTCACCGGACGCGAACTGCTGCAACTCCAAGCCGCCCTCTACCACCTCCCCAACGCCAACGCCAAAGCGCGCATCGAACAACTGATTCAAATGCTTGGCCTCTCGGAATACGCCGATCGCCAAACAGGAGGCTATTCTGGCGGGTTGCGCAAGCGCTTGGATCTCGCCGCCGGACTCCTCCACCAACCCGATTTACTCGTCCTCGACGAACCCACCGTCGGTTTGGATATCGAAAGTCGCGCGGCAGTCTGGGAGTTTTTGCGAAACTTGCGCGCGGCGGGAACCACGGTATTAATCACCAGCCATTATTTAGAGGAAGTAGACGCACTAGCCGATCGCCTCGCAATTATCGATAAAGGAACCGTCATCGCTGAAGGAACCCCCTCGCAACTCAAAGATCGAGTCGGCGGCGATCGCGTTACGCTACGAGTGCGCGAGTTTACTGCCACCGAAGAAGCCGAAACCGTGCGAGATAAGTTACTAACGCTGCCCTTTGTCGAAGAAGCGATCGTTAATCCCGCCCAAGGCAATTCACTCAACCTCGTCGTCGCACCGCAAAGCAATCCTTTAACTAAAATCGAGCAAACCTTGCAAGAACTCAGCTTGCCCGTTTTCAGTATGGCTCAATCTCGCCCCAGTCTCGATGATGTTTACCTCGCTGCCACCGGACGTACTCTTATGGATGCAGAATTAGCCGCCGCAGGCAGTCGAGATTTAAAGAAAGAGAAAAAGCAAGAAATGAAGTAATTGATAATTGATAATTGACAATGGATAACGAAAGAATAAAGTAGGGTGCGTTAGCGGAGCGTAACGCACCGTTCATCTAACTGAGAAAAGGTGAATAGTCAATGTAGTAGTTCATCCAACTTTCTGTATTCTTTTCAACTGAGAAGAAGCAATAATTACGGTGCAAACGCACCCCAAAAAACTCGCGTTGGAGTCGGCAACGCCTAACAGCCAAGGCTTTTGTGCGTTTACAAACGTACATTGGCGTTTTAAGTAGCGCGATCGCCGCAAATTTCAATTTCGGGGGGATTTTTGTAAAGATTCAAAAAATGTAGCGAAAGAACATTGACAGTGGGAGGAGGAGAGTAGATTAATTTTAAATAGGTTTCGACCGAAAGTTCGGAACTTCGAGAAAATAAAATTTTCTTTCATTGAGAATAAAAAAGACCATATCGTTTCTCCCTCACAGAAACGCCAACCCGCCTCGGTTGCCGCCAGTGCGATCGAACCCTCCGCCAACTCTATCACTTTATCAGGAACCCCTATGCCCGAAACCACCAGCCAAGTTGCCGAACCTGCTAATGGTATGGTTTATGCGATCGGTACTCTCGGTTACGACTTCGGCACTGAAGCCCGCCGCGACACCTTCAAACAGTTGATGCCCCCCTACACCATTCAAGGCAGTCAGATTCCTGCCAACCCTTACGACGCGCGGCAAATGGTGGATTACCTGGCTGAGAACCTGTCGGAAATGAAGTCGCTGATTTGGACGCTGAACCTGGAATCTCCAGTTTACGCGATCGAACCTACGGGTTCCTTATCCGGCAATGTCTACGCCATCCTGCAAGACCTCCTCGCCGGTCAAGTCGAAGCCGAAGACAGTGCAGCTTACATCGAGCGAGTCAACATTCCCGGTCTAATTACGGGTCGCACCGTGCGCCTGTTCTCCGGTCAAGTCGTCCCCGTCATCGAACTCCCAAGCCCTCGCGTGATGTACGGCTGGCACGTCAACACCCTAGTAGATGCCGCCCTAGAAGCGGTTGGAGCAAAACAGGATGCTGATGAAAAGCAAATGCGCCGCACCCTCAGCAGCTTCCTGAATCGAATCTACTACGATCTCCGCAACCTGGGGCAAACCTCCCAAGACCGCGCCCTCAACTTCGCTGCAACCAATGCTTTCCAAGCGGCGCAAACCTTCTCAGAAGCCGTCGGGGCGGGGATGGAACTCGGTAGCATTAATGTGTCCAAGAGTCCCTTCTGTCGGCTGGATAACGATTGTTGGGACGTGCAACTGAAATTCTTCGATCCGGAAGACTACCGTCGCGCCAAGAACTTCCGGTTTACCATAGATGTGAGCGATCTCATGCCCGTTACTCTGGGCGAGGTGCGTTCTTGGTCGTCGTCTGATTAAGATGAATTCCGAAGTGATTTCGTAGGATGGGTTAGTTCATATTCAAAAAATATAGCGAAAGGCAGTGCTGTATTTTTCTTACACTGCTGCATAACCTGAAGGAGCAACAAATATGATTCAAACGCGCCCTAAAAAACTGACCTTTGAGGAATACCTCGAGTATGAAGATGAAACCGATAACCGCTACGAACTCATCGATGGAGAATTAATTGCCTTGCCCCCAGAATCAGGATTGAATGATTTTATCGCTCGCTTCTTACTCTTCCTTTTTGCCAGTCAAAATCTCGTCCCCCTGAAACTGCTTGCTATCCACACCTGCGAAATTCAAGTCCCCATTCTGCAACCCGGAGATGCTGCCAATCGTTACCCCGATTTAGTGGTATTGCACGAAGAACATTGGCAGTTAACCCAAAAACGACTCACGATTACCTTGGAAATGCCGCCACCGCAATTGGTGGTGGAAATTGTCAGTCCCGGACGCATCGGGAAAGAACGAGACTACCTTCGCAAGCGAGCGCAATATGCCGCAGTTTCTATTCCTGAGTATTGGATTATCGATCCTCAAAAACAAACTGTTTCGGTGTTATTATTAGAAGGAAATTCTGGGCAATATTGCGATCGCGTTTTTCGAGGACAAGACTCTCTTGTTTCTCCTACCTTTCCAACTTTACAGTTAACAGTAGAACAGCTTTTTGCATCAATCGACTAAAGAATTACTAAAGTTTGGGGATTCCGGTAACAAATTGATTTGTTACTACGAGCGGGCGAAGGCTATTCACCTCTACCTCACTTCCGCGAACGATACCAGCGAACAAACAATTTTTCCAGTTCCACCCAAACAAACAACAAACTGCTGAAGCCCAAACAAATTAAGAGTTCCTGTTGGGTAAGCGGTACTGTCCCGAAGAAACTTTGCAGGGGGGGAACATAGACTAACATCAGTTGCAGCAAGGTGGTTACGGCAACAGCCCCTAAAAGAAAGGGATTAGAGAAGGGATTGACTTCGATCGCGAGTTGTGAGTGGGAACGGGCGGCGATCGCGTGTCCCATCTGTGCCAAACACAGCGAAGTAAAGACCATCGTCTTCCAACTATCGGGGCGATCGGTTCCCTGGACGTGGTTGTAAGCCCACACCATCAACGCGATACTGACGATGGCAAAAATAATGCCGATGCGAACGATATAAAGCCCCAATCCCCGCGCGAAAATATTCTCGTCGGGGCTAAACGGCGGACGGCGCATAACATTCGGTTCTGGCGGTTCGACAGCGAGGGCGAGGGCGGGCAGTCCGTCGGTAACAAGGTTCATCCAGAGGATTTGCAATGGGGTTAAAGGAACTCCGCCCAATCCAAGCAGGGGGGCGGCGGCAATCGTAATTACTTCCCCGACGTTACTACCGAGAATATACTTAATAAAACGGCGGATATTAGTATAAACGACGCGCCCTTCTTCTGTGGCGGCAACGATGGTGGCGAAGTTATCGTCGAGCAGTACCATATCGCTGGCTTCTTTACTCACATCCGTGCCGGTGATGCCCATTGCAATGCCGATATCGGCTTGTTTGAGGGCGGGAGCGTCGTTGACCCCATCTCCCGTCATGGCGACGAATTTACCGCGTTTCTGGAGGGCGCGGACGATGCGGAGTTTGTGTTCGGGGGAGACGCGGGCGTAGATGCTGACGCGATCGACTTCGCTTTCAAGGTCTTCTTGGGACATTCGTTCTAGTTCTTTCCCCGACAGGGCGCGATCGCCAGTTTCGGCAATTCCGAGTTCGGAAGCGATCGCGGTTGCGGTAAGCTGGTGGTCGCCGGTAATCATCACCGGACGAATCCCTGCTTCACGACTGCGTTGAACGGCAAGTTTAACTTCTGGGCGGGGCGCATCTAACATCCCCACCAGTCCCAACCACACCATTTCGCGTTCGTTTTCTTCCTCCGTTCCCGCTTCCGGAACGGCTTGGAGGGATTTGCAGGCAAAGCCGAGAACGCGCAAGCCCCGAGCCGCCATTCCCTCATTGCTTTCTAGGATGGCTTGGCGTTGTTGTTCCGTCAGCGGTTCGATGTTTTCTCCCGATTGCACGAATTGACAGCGTTCTAGCACCAGTTCCGGCGAACCTTTGGAAAATAGGGAGTAGGGGGCGCTTTCAGCGTTGGGGTTTATCTGCGCCGAACCTCCACAAATAACGCTCATGCGCTTGCGCTCTGAGGAAAAGGGAAATTCGCCCATGCGCGCAAATTGTTTATCGAGTTCCTTTTGTTCGAGTCCGGCTTTCCCTGCGAGGGCAAGCAATGCGCCTTCGGTTGGGTCGCCGAGAATGTTCCAGCCATTACCGCTGTCGTTACCGCCGCTATTCTGTTGCAAAACGGCATCGTTGCAGAGAACGCAAGAGTGGAGTAAGCCTTGCAGTTCGCCGATCTCGCTGACTCGAACCGGGCGATCGTTGTTGAGAAATTCGCCGGTGGGGGCGTAACCTTCGCCCGTGACGCGATACCGCCCGCCGACGGTTTCGACTTCCTGCACGACCATTTTGTTTTGGGTGAGGGTTCCGGTTTTGTCGGAACAAATGGTGTTGACGCTACCGAGGGTTTCGACGGCGGGAAGTTTGCGAATGAGTGCGTTGCGGCGTACCATGCGCTGCGTCCCCAGGGCGAGGGTAACGGTAATGACGGCGGGCAGCCCTTCAGGCACGACGGCGACAGCCATGCTTAGGGAGACTTCGAGTAATTCTCGCAGGCGAGCGATACCGTCGGGTTGGAGGATGCGATCGATTCCTTTTTCGAGTACGCCAATGATGACGACGATGGCAACGAGAATGAGGGAACCCGTGACGAGAACGTTGCCGAGTTGCGTCATTCGCTGCTGGAGGGGCGTGGGTTCGCTTTCCACCGATTGCAGCATTTGGGCGATGTTGCCGAGTTCGGTGTTCATTCCGGTGTCGGCGACAACGACTTTGGCACGTCCTTGGAGGATTTCAGTCCCCGAAAAGACCATGTTAATGCGATCGCCTAATGGGGTGTCTTCCCCTAGCTGTACGTCGGGACGCTTGGTAACGGCTTCTGCTTCTCCGGTTAAGGCGGATTCGCGCACTTGTAAGTTAGCGGCTTCGATTAATTGTCCGTCGGCTGCAACTTGCATTCCTGCTTCCAGCAGTAAGATATCGCCCGGAACGAGTTCGCGCGCTTCAATTTCAACGGGTTGCCCGTCTCGCAGGACGCGCACCTGCGGCGAGGCCATTTGTTTGAGGGCGGCGAGGGCTTTTTCGGCGCGACTTTCTTGGAGGTAGCCTAACAGTCCGTTCAGGATTACGATCGCTAGAATCGCGATCGTATCTTTGAAAGGGATGCCTTCGGCTTTGCCTTCGCGCAAGTCAATATAGTCGAGAATGCCGGAGATAACCGCGACCGCAATCAGCATCAACAACATAATATTGTTGAACTGATCGAGGAGAATTCTCCAAGCGCTTCGCCCCCCGCTTTCTGTAATTTCATTGAGGCCGTAGCGTTGCGATCGCGCACTCGCTTCGGCGGCACTCAATCCCGTGTTGGGATTACTTTCGAGTTGCTGAAGGGTTGTTTCGAGCGGTTGCGCGTACCAAGACGTTTTTGGGGAGGGAAGTTGTGCTGTCACGGGCATTTCAAACCTTAAAGCGAATGCCTCCCTTAACGAGCGATACGCATAAATACTGCTGGGGGTGCGATCGAGCGATTGAGAGGCTGTTACTTCTTTCATCATATCTGAGGAGTAGGCCCTTCTTCTCAGTTGGGTAACGATGCAATTTCGGCTCGAGTGTTGATAGACTTTCTCTCGAGCCGAGCTTAATTATTAGAGACCAGGATTAAGTTTCTACCTAAAATCTAGGAATCTTGTACTTCTATTTAGCCTCGATTGCGCTCGCTTTTAGTTGCGTGCAAACCGTGATTTTTGTGACCTGTCTCTGAGGGGGGATTTTCCCCTCACAAGTTAATGAATTAAAGGGTTGACCGGCAAACTTTTGCGTCTGACTAACTCGCATCATTGCCAAGGGCAAGGTTGCTGCAAAGGTCACTAAGACTGCCACCCAGAGCCAGACGTATTTGTGCATCTCACAACTTGAATATTGCATAGGGTTTCTCTCCTTACTGTAATGGAAGATAGGGGAACAAAGGATGCCAAGACATCAGAGTTGCTAGCGTAAATAGACTAAACATCCCGAAAAACAGCGTTCTCGTTTTTATATTTCTTGATTTTAAAAGGGGGTAGAGAATAACAAGACTGCCGAGCCAAGCAATAATAAATACTGTTTCCTTACCTGCATAGCTGCCAATATTACCCCACATTGGATTATTGCTCGCACTACCCGGAATCCAGCTTCCTAACGTTTTTAATGAGGCTTCGCGCGCTTTAGAAGTATCGGACAGATGATGGGCTATCATCAGTCTATTAATAATTAGTTGCAATAAGTCTTTTAACCCTGAATTGGCACGCTATTTCTGACTGACGGGCAGAGCCAGCATTGGCTGCGATCGCAACCTTTCCTTCGCTATATACCTTTATATTGCTTGAAAGCTGCTTACTGGGCTTCAATTCCTAGCGAGACGCGATCGCTTCCGACTTTCCGCATCTCTGCCAGCAATTGAACGACTTTTTCGTAATTGGCTTTTGGGGCGGCTACTAAGACCGCAGTATTCTGTGGATTTTGTGCTAAATGAGCTTGAATTGTTGAAAGTAATTGTTCTCGCTCTACAGGCTTTTCGTCAACAATCAAACCATTGTTATCGTCGATTTTTACAATTAGGGGGGGCGGTGCATTATTATTCTGCTGCGCGCCGTTCTGTTCTGCTGGTAACTTAACTTCAACCCCTTCTAATGCTCCCGTCAGTATCATCGATAGTAAAATAAAGAACGTTAAAATAGACATTAAAACGTCCATCATCGGAACGAGGTTTATTTCCTCTATCTGATCTCTCTGTTGACTCTTGAATCGCATTATAGTAAATGTTTTTTTGATTTAAGAAACGGCAAATAATGTTAGCAAAAACTAGCCAAGGTTTTTTACCGATCGAAAAAATAGCCAATATCAATAAAATTAATAGACTATCAATTATCCCCTTTCAATTGCGAGCGAGACGTTCCCGCCTCCTATTTTCATCATTCTTTTTAAGAGATTATCCACTTCTTGATACGATAATTCTCGGTCTGCCTTCAAAATAACCGTACCATCCTTATTTTTTTCAATATAAGCTTTCATTGCTTTTTCAATGTCAGCTTGTCCGGCTTGAGGATTTCCCTCTAACAAGACTTTTCCGTCCTTTTGCAAGCCAATCACCAGAGGTTTTTCTTCCTTTGCCTTCGCCCCACTTTCCGTTCCGGGTAACAGAATATCGCCGAGTTTCTGTCCCGTCATCGCCATTGAAGTCAAAATAAAAAAGGTCAACACAGACATTAATACATCTAACATCGGGACGAGGTTGATTTGAGGCATTGATGCAGAGCTTTTCTGTTTTTTAAACCGCACGCTCAATACTCCTCAACAGCAAAAGTTTCATTCGCATAATTAGAAGTCGAATCTGGCAAAGCACGGGCTTCTGACTCTTCTTTAACTAGGGAAGGTTCGTACCACACCTGCCGATAAATCAAT
Organism: Oscillatoria sp. FACHB-1406; assembly: GCF_014698145.1. NCBI lineage: Bacteria > Bacillati > Cyanobacteriota > Cyanophyceae > Oscillatoriales > Oscillatoriaceae > Oscillatoria > Oscillatoria sp. FACHB-1406. Next base: position 60,097 of record NZ_JACJSM010000022.1, read on the forward strand.
TCTAGTTCGCTTCCTACTTCAGAGAAATATTCGACTTGCTGGGCTTGAAAAGTGACTAAAACGCGAAAAACCAGCAGTGCGAGAATAGCAACAATCATACCTGTTGCGGTTGTAATCAATGCTTCGCCAATCCCGGCAGCAGCTTTTGTCGCTTGTTCTGCGGATGCGCCGCCTCCGATGTTAAGGTTATTGAAGGTGTTAATCAAACCCGTAACGGTTCCGAGTAAGCCGAGTAAGGGTGCGATCGCGACAACAGTTTCCAGGAACTTATCGCCCTTACGCATTTGCACGAACTCCTTATCTCCCGCCGCTTCCATCGCGAGGCGAAAGGTTTCGGGCGTGGGGCGTTTGAGTTGGAGGGGTGCTAGAAGAAAGCGTCCAATGGGGAGAAAGCGGGCGTGTTGGGCAATTTTTTCAGCTTCGTGAAGGTTGTAGCGCGCAGCATCGAGAACATCATGGACAATGCGGCTTTCTTGTGATAGCAAGCGACTCCAAAACCAGATGCGCTCGAAAGCAGTAGTAAAGGTAAAAATCGAGAGTGCTAGCAAGGGCCACATTACCGGGCCGCCTGCTATAAACATATCGTAAATCCGATTCATGCGGCTGTCTAAGGAGAAAACTTAATCAGGGTTTAGCATATCCGAGTCTGATGGTCTTTAGGTTAAGAACCCATTAACTTTTGCGATTTATAAAGGTAAAATCGCCCAGAGTACGGATGTAATTGCTCGTAGCCGTAAATATGCTGCGATCGCAGACTGCAAGCAGAATTAATTAGTTCCAGCTTACGGTGGAGGCGGCGCGTATAAACCAATTTCAAATAAATCTCTAACTCCCGTCCACCCTTGCCCTAAAAACAGTAACAGGCTGAGGCAATTTAAAATAATGTGAAGGGTGCGCCAGCGGTTGCTGCGATCGCGGTGAATTTCTGGCACCATTGCTAAAGACGCGATCGCGAGAATCGCCGCCAGCGTTCCATAATAGAAATGAGAAATAAACCATTCGTTATCGCGACGAAAGACGATGGCTTTTTCGGTAATCCCTAAGCGATCGAGATAACCAAAAATAATTAACCCCAAGCTGGTTAAAACGGCAAAGATTGCCCGCCAACGTCCCATCTGAGCGCGATAAAGCAGGATAAAGCAACTCACGGTTGCCACAAACATTGAAATAATCCAAATTGCTGCTGTTGGATTTTTGGCGAACAGGTTAACTTCTGGATTGAGAAATGCTTTGAATAGAAAGATGTAAGCGATCGCGATCAACCAAACGCCCACAACTGCTCCCGCCAACCAACGCCCCATACTAAAGTGTTCTCGTCCGACAGTCGCCGGAATTTTGCTTTTTTCACCGGCTACTGTTTTCAGACGACGCTGGCGAGTTTGCCAAGCAAAGTTAACGACAATTCCTAGGAGCGGATAGACGAAGAGAATCGCGATCGCGGGATGAATAATCCCAGCCCATTGTTCGGCATTCATCGTTGTTTTTGTGAAAGAATCTGAAGTTTATACGTCTATCGGGCTATTTTAGGATCTACGGGAGCGGCGCATAACCAAAAGTAACCTTAAATTTGCGACACCAGAGGGAAACCGTGCGAAAATCCTTTACGTTTGTCCCTGCTGGAATTGCGTAACGCTGCGTCCCGCTGATTTTTTGTAACTTTCCTAAATTGAGATAATTCGATTCTGTATAACTTTTAGGCACGGCTTCTTTGTGAAGTAACACGAGAACATCCGGCCCTTCTTTAGTGCTAAACGCTTCGTCAAGAACCAGAAAACTTTGTCCATTTTCTGTTACAATACTTGCCGTTCCTTTCGTGGGTTCGTCAACGGAAACAAAAGACGCGCCCGACAAGCTTGGCGACGGTACAGTATTAGCAGGAGAGGCAGAAGCGTCAGTCCGGACAGGTGGAGGATTACTGCGAGGACAGCCCGCGATCGCAAAAGTTAAAATTCCGAGTAAAGTTAACAGATGCTTTGACACGATTAAAATAACCTCAAATAGCGATATCTCTATCGTATTCCCTGTTTTTTATGCCCGCCATACCTTCTGCTGTCAATCTCGCTCAATTTGATACGTTAATGGTTCCGCAAGGGGCAGAATATCAAGCGGTTTGCCGAGGATTAAAAAAAGTAAAGGGAGTTACGCCGCAAGTTTTAGCACTCCCTGTCGGCGCGTCTTCAGTACAGAAGTATTTGCAACAACTCGACTTTGTACCGGCGCGAGTTTTATTGTTGGGTTTGTGCGGGAGTTTGCAAGCAGAGTTAGGGATAGGCGATATTGTTGTCTATGAAAGTTGTCTGAATTTTACAACGCAAGCGCTCAAACTTTGCGATGTGAAGCTAACGCAAATGCTGGCGGAAAGTTTAGGAGAAAAAGCAGCGCGGGTGACGGGATTAACGTGCGATCGCGTCATTTCCACCGCCGCCCAAAAACGCGCCATTTCCCGCGATTATCAGGCTGAAGTCGTCGATATGGAAGGATTTGCGGTTTTGGAAGGGTTAAGCGCGATCGGCGCATCTGTAGCGATGCTGCGCGTGGTTAGCGATGATTGTTACGGCGACATTCCCGATCTTTCTGGCACAATTAGCACCGACGGCAAACTAAAACCGCTTTCTTTAACTTTTGCTTTTCTCAAACAACCGCTTGCCGCCCAACGTTTGATTCGCGGTTCTCTTAAAGGATTAAAGGTTTTGGAAAATCTTTTTTTGACGGACAATCGATAATTAATCAACGGCACTGACTTAAGGCTGGTGGGCGCTGCCCACCCTACGAAATATCAATGTTTTGGGCAATTTTTCAACTCTTATTTCAGTGCCATTTGATAATTAATAACTCATACCAGATTGATGTAAAGCTGCATAGAATGAAAAGAAAGTAGGGTGTGTTAGCGAAGCGTAACGCACCGTTATCCTGAGAATTGAGGAGAGTTGATTCTAGGCAGCGCAATCTTAAATTGGTATCACCAGCGATCGTGTAATCTATCCCTCGATAGAGAACCGCGATCGCGCGTTATTTTCTTTACCCCCCTCGAATCCCATCATAAAATCGACTTTCCCATTCCCTGAAACATTAACCAAGACAAGAAAAAATTAGTCGTAAAAATTGCTAACAAAGCAGTCACCACTGCTGTTGTTGTCGATTGCCCAACCCCTTTCGCCCCGCCCGTCGTCGTCAGTCCCCAACTGCACCCAATCGCTGCTATCAATCCCCCAAACACAACCCCTTTAATCGTGCCGCAGATTACATCCCGAACGCTCAACAAATCTTGAATAGAATTGAGAAACATTTGCTGCGTAATGTCGCTGCCATACAGCAAAGTTACGACCAAAAGACCGCCTGCTAGCCCCGTTACTAACGAAAAAATTGTCAAAATTGGCATCATTACCGTGCAAGCTAAAAAGCGCGGAATGACTAAATAGTCCAGCGGATCGGTTTTGAGCATATACAGCGCATCGATTTGCTCGGTAACGCGCATTGTACCAATCTCCGCCGCAAACGCCGAACCCACTCGCCCCGCCACAACAACCGCAGTCAATACTGGCGTGAGTTCCCGAGCCAGCGCCAACGCGAGGATACCGCCCACGAGATTCCCACTGCCAAAGCGAATAAACTCCCGCGCCACTTGAATGGTAAACACCATCCCAACAAAAGCAGCCGTAATTAAAGCAATACCGAGCGAATCAGGGCCGACAACTGCCATCTGTTCGAGGGTGTTGCGTCGGTGAATCCTAGCTTTGAGTAAGTGCAAAACAGCTTGACCGCCTAACAGCATCGCTGCCAATAGACGACTCGCCCACAAACTCAAATTATTCGGCGTTGAACTCCCTCGTGTCGCCATAATTCGTAATTCGTAATTCGTAATTCGTAGTTCGTAATTCGTAATTCGCGGTCAATGAACCCCAAATTATCAATTACGAACTATGTTGACCCTAGGTCAAACCTTCAACTTTTGAAACCTTTATGCAGAGCTACTTCTCAGTGCCATTCATTATCCATTATCCATTGTCCATTATCAATTATTAATTGCTTTCCGTCGTATCGACCCGGAACCGTTCTACTGAAGCCAACAAACCGCGTGCAATACTCACCTGCGTTTGCAAAGACCCCGACACGCGCTGCGACTCTTGAGAAGTTTCTTGCGCCGTTAATTCGACCGATTGCATAACCTGCGCCACAGAGAGCGTATTTTCCGTTTGTTCGACGGTATCGGCGGTAATCGATCGCACCAGCGCGTCGATACGATTCGACACTTGAATGATATCCTCAAGAGCGCGCTTCGCCTGATCCGCCCGTTGGGTTACGTCAATGACCTGCGTTACCCCTTCTTCCATCGCCGCCATTACCGAACTCGTTTCACCCTGAATCTGCAATACATTTTGCTCGATTTCCTTCAGCGCTTTTGCCGCCCGATCCGCCAACTGTCGCACTTCATCAGCAACAATCGCAAAACCGCGCCCCGCTTCTCCCGCTCGAGCCGCCTCAATCGAAGCATTCAACGCCAGCAAGTTCGTCCGCGATGCAACCGAAGCAATCACCGCCACGATCTTAGAAATTTCTTGCGAAGCTTCCGCTAATCGCTTGACTTTCCGTGCCGTTTCTGCTACCGTTTCGCGAATTTGTAAGACCCCAGAGACCGTATGTTCGACCGCCTCGCCGCCTTTAAGTGCCACATCCGCCGCCGATCGCGCCACATCTTCCGCTTCCTTCGCGTTGTCAGCGACGCGGCGAATCGAATCCGTCATCATCTGCACTGAATTCAGCGTCACCGCCAACTCTTCCGCCTGTCGGAGCGCATCTTGCTGCAAATTCCGGGCAAATTGCTCGTTTTCCCCAGAAATCTTATTCACCTGACGCGCCGCTTCCTTCACCTGTTGGACGATTTCGCGCAAGTTTTGGATGGTCAAGTTAAACGCATCAGCGACTGCACCCAGCACGTCCGCCGTGACTTCCGCGCGCACGGTTAAATCGCCGCGTGCCGCCCCTTCCACATCGTCTAACAAGCGAATCACTTGGCGCTGCAAATCTTCTTTCTGCTGTTCGGTTTCTTCCGCCCGCCGCTGCGCCTCGCTCGTCGTCGTTAAAATCACCCGTGCCATCTCATTAAAACTCGCCGCCAGCATCCCAAATTCATCCTCTGAATACACCGTCGCCTTTGCATTCAGATTGCCTTGGGCAACAGCCTCAAACTGAGATTGCAGGTCTGCTGTCGAGCGATGGAGTTGTCGCGTCGCCGCACGTCCTAAAATCAAGGTCGTTGCAAAGCTACTCGCACCTCCCACCAACGCCATCAATAAGCCGGACACGCGCATTCTCGGTACGATTTCAGCCTTCTGGCTATCCGGCGCGCTCGCCGTCGTTAAAAAGCTGACTGTCGCTACAGCAAGCATCGCCACAATTCCCGCCGCACCCGCCGTTAAAAATTGCTTCTTTTGTAGGGGTGCATTCTCAAAACCCGCCAGCGGACCTTGCTCGATTTCTACGGTGGGTTCGACTGCACGCTCGGGCGACTTCGTAAAGTTGGCAGAAGGAACGTTGTCTGTGGTGGGAGCTAGGTCAAACATACTGTTAGTCGAGCCAACCGACTCCGCCCCCGTGCCGAACCCAAAATCGGGGTCGCTCAAACTCGTGGATTCGACGAAACTGATATCGCTCGGAGGCAGATGCGAATTCAAATTCCCGGAAGGATCTCCATCGTCTTGAAAAACGTCAAAGTTTTCTAAAAAAGTTCCTGGAGTGCCAGAATAGCCTGAAATCAAATCTCCTGTACTATTTCCTTCGCTATTTTCGTCGTCAAAGCCATCAATGTCGAGGGACAGGTCGTAATCGTCAAAATCGAAATTATCCGACGAATTGTATTTACCGTTATTTAATGACTCGAAGGACTCCTCGCGTGCTACCGGCGGCTTCTCATTTGTGGGTTTGTCTGGAGTATTGCCTTTGTAGTAACCTGGGTTGCCTAAAAATGTATCTTCATCCTCTGCGTTCGGGGAGGTTAAAAAAGTTTTGTCCGGCGGCATTCCTGCGAGGGAATCGAAGTCATCAAGTTCGGAGTTTGGGCTAGAGATCTGAAAATCCTCAAAAGTGCTGCCATTACCGTCTTCCTCATCCAGCGCAAAGTCTTCTACTGAAGAGATAGTAAAATCAATCGGCGAGTCGGCGAAGGGGTCAGTTAGTTCAAAATCGCTCTTCTGCTCGAAAGCGTCGCCTCCAGTTTGGAAGGCAAAAGGACTTTCTGCCCCGTTACTATCTTCGGTTGCCGGGAAAGCATCAAAGTTCATTTGATGCGGGGTGCTTCCTGGGATGTTAGTGCTGTTAAATTGCGTCGTGTCTTCATCCCACTGGGCGCTCGCCTCGTCGTCCATCCCGAAGGCGAAGGAGTCTTCGCTCTCAAAGGCAGCGGGAGCGTCTTGAGGTTGTGAAGTGGGGGAGGGAGCGAACCGAGAAGGGGTGGCAAAGGGGTTGTCGGCTTCGGGAATTGAATTTCCCGATGCGGTTCCTGCTATTGGGTTGCCCTGCCAGCTTGTTAAGTCGAAATCGTCGCTATCGAAGTCTGCTAAGGCTTGCTCGCTTTCATTATCGAAGTCGATCGACTCGGGAATGCGATCGAAGCTGTCGTAAGTTCCGTTGAGGCTTCCATCATTCCCATCGTTTCCGTCGAAGCTGTCGTAAGCGCCGTTGAGATTCCCATCGTTCCCGTCAAAGCTGTCGTAAGCGCCGTTGAGATTCCCATCGTTCCCATCAAAGCTGTCGTAAGCGCCATTGAGATTCCCATCGTTCCCATCGAAGCTGTCGTAAGCGCCGTTGAGATTCCCATCGTTCCCATCGAAGCTGTCGTAAGCGCCGTTGAGATTGTCATCGTTCCCATCGAAGCTGTCGTAAGCGCCGTTGAGATTGTCATCGTTCCCATCGAACTGGTCGAAGTTTTCGTAAGCGCCGTTGAGACTTTCATCGTTCCCATCGAACTGGTCGAAGTTTTCGTAAGCGCCGTTGAGACTTTCGTAGCTTCGATCGAAGCTGTCGTAAGCGCCGTTGAGACTTTCATCGTTCTCGTCAAAGCTGTTGTAAGCCGAAGCGTCCAAAGATGGGGAAGGATTAAATTCAGTCACGGGTGAGTCCTCCCACTGCGAGGAATCTTCGTCAATGTCAGCTTCTTCGTTCCAGTCTCCAGAAGCGCTCTCTCCCCCTAAGCTCGATCGCAGTTGATGGGCATCTTCCATGCCATGATGGGCATAATCGATATAATCCTGCTCGTCTGTAAGTTCAAGCACTCGTTCGTACTGCTCTTGGGCAACTTCGTACTGGTGCAGGCCATAACAATAAATATGTCCTCGCAGGAGATTGACCGCCGGATCGCTATTGTACTCTTCGATCAAACGGTCTACGATCTCGGCAGCTTTTTCGTAATTGCCTTGGGCGTAAGCTCGTTGAGCCTGTCCGTAGTCTTGTGCGTAATCAGTGCTTTGTGCCATTTACCTTCTCCAGCTTCATTTGCGATCGATGGGGTTCGGGGGGGGGTTCGGGGTATATGCTCGATAAATCGCTGACCGTTTTGGGAGCCTTATACGCTATTCTCTATAACTTTCCATTGCAATTCAACTTTTTCATTACAACGATAGAATAATTTTTACGCAGTATCGACCGCAAGGCTGCCTCGAAAGAGAGGATAGGAAGACTGACCGCTTTCAGGAGTTTAACCGCTCGCGAAGGACTTCTAACGATACTTAGAGATTTTGACATACTCCCCGGCATGAACGCGCGGGGATTCTAAGCTCAGACAGCAATTGCAGGCACAGCCTGTCTAACATCGCCTAACTTAGCGGTCGATGCCCCAACCGCACAAATATTCTTAGCTGCATTCTCGTCTCTGCCATTGACTGACTGACACCGAGGGCAGCGCCATTCTCTGATCGACAGGTCTAAACTTTCTAGAATATGACCGCAATGAGAGCAAGTCTTAGAACTGGGATACCAACGATCGATAAAAACGATCGGCTTTCCTTTTTTGAGAGCGACCCATTTTAATATCCTTAAGAACTCACCCAAAGCAATGTCTGAAATCTTTCGCCCCCAGAGACGTTGCATTCCCTTGAGGTTGAGCGTCTCAAAACACAGCACATCGAACTTATCGGTTAACTGATGAGCGAGTTTCCAGAACCAATCAGAGCGACGATTGACAACATCTTCATAGCGAAGGACAAGATTTAGCCTTGCTTTTTCTCGGTTAGCCGAGCCTTTCTGTTTCTTGGAATGATTGCGACTGGCTTTTTTAATGGCGTTGAGCGACTGCTTCAAGAATTGCGGTGATTCAATCTTGGAACCATCCGAACAAGTGAGGAACGTTTTTAACCCGAAATCAAAGCCAGCGATTCTACTCGTCTCGACTTTAGCATCTAATCCTTCAACGCCGTCTATCACTACAACCATAAACAACTCACCCAAAGGCGTGCGCTTAATCGTCAAGGTTTTGACTGTTCCCTCTACTTCTCTGGAATTCCAATACTGATACACCCGATTCCCGATCTTAATCCGATTGCCACCCAAGAATTTGTAGCCAGCCTGTTTGAGTGTGAACGATTTGTATCGACGGACTTTCTTGAATCCCGGTGGTCTAACTCCTTTCTTGTGATGTTTAAAGAACAGTTGGTAGGCTTTCTCGATACGTTGGCAAATATCTTGCACGGCTTGAGAACCGACTGTTTGCCAGAACACTTTTCGCCTTCTCAGTTTGGCGATATGAGCCTGAAGTCTTGCACAGTTCAAATGCTTTCCCCACATACGGTAGTACCGTTTGTGAAGTGCAATGCAATGGTTATAAATCACCCCGGCAGCGTTGATACTGCGCTTGAGGTGTTTGTTCCGCTTGCTTTGGTAGAGTTTGAACTTCAGTGTCTTCATGCGAGTATTGTATATCATCTCGATATACTAGGCAATGAAAAAGAGTGTATTTTTTAGACTGACTAGCGAAGAGTTTGAGAGGTTAGAAGCCTACTGCAAGGCGACAGGAAGATCGAAGTCAGATGTTCTAAGGGAACTTGTTAGAAATCTTAAGATCGAGAGAAAGCCGTCCTAGATGGTTGCTGAGACTTCGGCGTGAGCGCTCAGTAGAACGCTTGTCGAAGTAAGGACGTAGCTCTAGACCCATTCCTTCGGTAAACGAGGGAAAGGTCAGCCGAATGAATAGATGACCTCCCTGTCAGCGTTGCGAATTTTCTGGCGCTGGGGCATCAGCGCGAACGAAGGTCGGTTATTTCTAGGTGCAGTAATCCTGCGTCCTCTCGGGGGGCGTTCTCCCTAGAGCGCTAGATTAGAGGAGCATTCATTTTAGAATGTTGAGGATATACTGAGACTGTCTGATTTGAAAACAAAAGAGTGCCGGTGCAAAGAACAGAACTTTTTTGCCCTGAAAGATTGACAAGAGGAGTTTTTTATGTTTGGTTTGGGATGGCCTGAAGCGATTGTAATCGCGATCGCACTTGTACTGCTTTTTGGTGCCAAGAAAATTCCTGAAATGGGCAGCGCCCTCGGTAAAAGTTTGCGCGGATTCAAAGAAGAACTCGATCGCCCCACCCTCAATCGAGCCGATGCAGAAAGCGATGAAGACTAATTCTCATTGCTTGAGTTGACTCTCGATCCCACCTCGGAATTGAGGATTGCGATCCTCAAACAGAAATTTTAGGCGCGAAAGCCGCCTCAATCTTCGTGCGGCTCCGAAGGAATCTGCTTCGCGGATCGCGCCCCGCGAGACTGCATAGATGTTCAGGAAAATCAATACCTAATTTTCGCCTAACTCATGAGTCAATCGTCTAATTCCTCATCTTTACCCCCGCTCTCTCGACGAACGGCCTTAAAACTAATGGGAGTTGGCGCTGTCGGGGCCGGGTTAGGTTATTCCCGCCTTGCCAAACCGCAGCCCACCCGCCACCAACCTGACAGCCTCGATTTACCCCGGAATTTAAGCGCTCAAAAAAGCGTCGTTGTCGTCGGCGGCGGACTCGCTGGACTAGCTTGCGCTTACGAACTCAGTCAGCGCGGTTTCGCGGTTACTTTATTGGAAAAGTCGCCGCAATTGGGAGGAAAAATCGCCAGTTGGCCCATTCAAGTGGGCGGAGAAGAATTCATGATGGAACACGGCTTCCACGGCTTTTTTCCGCAGTATTACAACCTCAAGAATGTTGTTGAGGAATTGAGCATCGGCGAGAATTTTAAGTCTTTAGAATTTTACTCGTTGGTATTCCGCGCGCCGCAAACAGATTCCGATCGCGATCGCGCTTACGCACCCGAAGTCTTTCGCCCCAGCCATTCGGCCTTTCCTTGGAACATTGTCGATTTAGCAATTTCTTCGCCCAACCGTTTCCGTTGGGGAATTAATTTAACAAAACTCAAGCACCTGCAAGTTTTTCGCGCGATTACAGGTTTCCAAATCCCCGAAAGTTTCGATCGCCTCGATAGTATCGCCGTTTCCGATTGGGCAGCCCGAGATTTCCCCCAAGGATTGTACGATCTTTATTTCCTGCCTTTTGCTAAATCTAGCCTCAACGCGCCGGATGTTCTCAGTACCGGGGAATTACTGCAATTTTTCCACTTTTATTTCTTCGGCAACCCGGAAGGACTGGCGTTTAATGGCACGAGGGACGATATGGGAACCAGTCTGGTGCAACCGATCGCGCGATCGATTCAAGCCAAGGGCGGGCGTATTATGACTGAAGCCACCGTCAGTCAAATTCATTGCAAAGATGGCAAAATCGAGTCCCTCAGCTATCAACAAGGGAACAGCGAAACCGACGTTCCTTTTTGGGTAGAACGCAATCCTTTGCTGACGGACGGCGAATATTACGGCGGCGGCGATCGCGTGTTCCTGGCGAAAAACGAAGGCGAAGCACTTTCTCTGACTTGCACCCATCAAGGTTGCACGGTTCAAAAACAAGCCGACGGAAAGTTCTTCTGTCCTTGTCACGGCGCGAGTTACGACGAACGCGGACGAGTTCTCAGCGGTCCGGCGCGACGAGATTTACCCCAGTACGCGATCGCGCAACGAGAAGGCGATCGCGCTCAACTGATTGCGAAATCGCCCGCCCCCCCGGAAACCCAGGAAACCTTAACCGCCGATTACTACGTTATTGCCGCCGATGTACCGGGAACGCGCCACCTGTTTACTTTGATGGAAGGAGACACGAACGCGCAACTCAACCGTAAAATCGAAGGCCTCGCGATCGCAGATCCCTTTGCCGCCGCGCGCTTTTGGTTCGATCGCGACTTCGAGTGGGAACACAGCAACTTTACTTCCCTTTCCGGTTACAGCCTCACTGACAGCATCACCCTCTACCATCGCATTCAAACCCAATTCATGGAATGGTCGCAACGCACTGGCAACAGCGTTGTTGAATTGCACGCTTATTGTTACAAAGAAAAAGAGTTTCCCACCCAACAAGCATTACTTGCCACCTTCGAGCAAGAACTTTATGAAATTGTCCCCGAATTAAAAGCAGCAACCTTACTGCATCGGGAACTTGTCAACCAGAAAAACTTCTCCGGATACCCGCCTAACAGTTACGCCGAACGCCCGGAAACAACAGTAGAAATCCCCAATCTCATGCTAGCGGGCGACTGGGTAAAAATGCCTTTCCCTTGCGGTTTAATGGAACGCGCTGTTAGTAGCGGTTTGCTAGCCGCGAATGCCATTATTCATCGGGAAGGTTTGCAGCGGCGGACGCTATTTTCAGTCAATCCGGAGGGAATCTTGAAAATTTAATTGATAAAAATCATAAAATAAATTGGATTGCTAATACCAGATTGATGAGAAGCTGCATAGAATAAAAAGTAGGGTGTGGAGCGCGAAGCGTAACGCACCGTTCTCCTGAGAATTGAGGAGAGTTGATTCTAGGCAACGCAATCTTAAAATTGGTATAAATAGCTCGCTCGAGCCTTTCCAGGTCTCCAATACCAAGTTCGTTATTCCCTAGACCCTGTGTATTATTATGCGTTGTGCAATTTCCAGTCGTGCGGGTCAAACTTTAGCTCGAGGTCGTTTATTTATCCAAAAAGAGGAAGATGGGGAACTGCGCTTGATGTTTCAGAGCGATCGCGGAACTGTAGTCGAAGGCGGACTGGTGGCGGACGATGGCGATATGACGGTAGCCAGTCAAGAATTGATGCTGCAATTTTTCACCCTCTGGCGGATGACAGACTTGACATTAACCGCTACTTCTAAGGGTGCGCGGGACGAACATTATTTGTCGCGACCGATAACGTATTAGCCTCGTATTAAGCTATGAAATTATTATCTTCGATCGGTATTGGCATCGCGATCGCTTCTTGCCTCAATCCGACCCAACCCCTCCTCGCTCAAACGCGCGATCGCATTCCTATCGCTACCCAAGTTCAAGCGGTTGTCGAACGCTTGACGGGCGTGATGGATACTTCCGCGCAACAGGCGAAAAATCCTCAAGCGCCGAACGTGCGGATGACAACTTGCAGCGTTCGCGTTACGGACTCGGAAGCGACTTTTCTCTACCAAGAACAAGCCCTAGCGCAAAGTTTAGATCGTCCCTACCGCCAGCGTTTTCTGCGGGTTGCGCCCAGTGCGGCGGGGGATACCGTCGAATCGAAATCCTACAAGCCCTCCAATCCTCAAAATTGGAGCGGATTCTGCAATAAACCGATTGAGGAGCGTGTTGTTAACTTAAACGAGCTAAGCGACGCAGAATGCAGCGTTTTTCTGGTTCCGGTTGCTAATCTCTACGTCGGACACACGCAAGCGGGAGGATGCGCGACGAATGTACGAGGGGCCGTTCGCATCACTAATTCGGTGTTTCTCCATGCTGGAGGGATGGATACTTGGGATCGCGGTTACGATGCGGATGGGAAGCAGGTTTGGGGGGCAGGCGGACAGGCTTATCAATATCGGCGAGCCAACTAATAATGAATGATGAATGATGAATAATGAATGATGAATGATGGATAAAAAAAATTTAGGATTCGTTCCTCAGTCATTTCTAATCATTCGTAATTCGTGATTTGTCGTTCCCCTCAATCTTTTCCCCGCGCGATCGCGATCTGCGCCTCCAGACGCGCCGAAACCTCACTCAGCGACGAACCCGAGCTAAATCCGCCGGAAATCGGTGCGGCGTACCGGGGAAAAGCGCTTGCAGCAACGGCAATATGGCGATCGCAAACCGCTAAACCTTGCGTCGGATCGAAACCGCGCCATCCCGCCCCGGGCAAGTAAACTTCTGCCCAAGCGTGTAAATCCCGGCGTTCCTGCTCGATATCTCCCTCCTGATAGCCGCTGACGAACCGCGCCCCTAAACCCATACAGCGACAGACTTCCATAAATAACACCGCGACATCGCGACAAGAACCCCGCCCCTCCCGCCACGTCACCCCCGGATACCAAGGATCTCCCTCCTCCCGCACGATATGCTTGCAATTGTCGTATAACCGTTGATTGAGCGCGGTTAAAAAAGAAATGGGTTGTCCGCTAACTTCTCGTTCGATTTCCTGCGCTAGCTGCACTGCAACGGGATCGAAACTCACGCCGTAGGGTTGTAAGTAGGGCTGGAGTTGCAGCCACAAAGAATGCGGATAATTGATGGGTAATTGTAGGGCTTCTGTTTCGAGTAAAAAGTTGAAAGGATTGCTTTGTCGGGTTTCAACTTCACTCGTTAAAACGATCTTTAAGAAGTCTGTTTCTTGTTGAAAAGAGAGTTTAACGATCGCGTTGCCGTCGAGATCGACCCAATGAAAAATCCCTGCCGGTTCCGGTTCCACTGCGATCGAAAAGTGTTGTAAAGTTTGCCAACTATCACAACGGGGGCGCAGGCGAACAATATGAGGTTTAAGCAGGACGGAACGATTGTAAGTATAGGTGGTTTGATGGCAAATGCGATAGTACACTGTGATTGGGGAAGGTCGAGCTTCGTGATTGAATTTCAGGCGATCTTATGAGTTATCGAGCGTACCTGCTCCCGATGTCAAGTTGCTTCGCTCCCATTCGTAATCAATACCCCCTAAATTATTTTAGAGGCTTGGAATTTGATTGTTAGATGAGCGAGCTTTTATTCCCTAGTTCTTAATTCTAAATCAACGCAGATTGAATCGAGTGTATCTTGTTTAACGAGAGATTCTGGAGTTTGTTCTTTGCTAATTTGTCCGACCAGAATCCAAGAAAACGTTAAAAGAGCGATCGCGGAAATCGGATCCATGTTGCCTCCTCATCATCAATTCTCTCACCGGCAATCGGAGGATTGCATTTTTTTAATATCTTCACTAAAGATTCTCAAAATTCCGCTAGATTTGAGTTAAGTTTGATGAAGACGATAAGGGAACAGAAAAAAGTAGGGGCAAACGATAATTCACCCCTACGGAAGGCTTAAATGATTAGGGAACCAGAGACGAGATCGCGGCTTCTAATTTTTCCGTTGCTTCATCCACTTCAGCAGCAGAAACGATTAAAGGTGGTACGAAACGCACGACTTTATTACCGGCAGGAACCAATAATAAACCTTTGTTCATTGCCGCTTTAACCAATTCAACGGCAGTCAGTTCGATGTCTTCTTTGAGTTCTAAACCGTTAATTAAACCCCAACCGCGTACTTCAGAAATTAAACTGGGATGCTGTTGCGCGATCGCGTTTAAATTCGCGCGCAACTGTTCGCCGCGCGATCGCGCATTGTCCAAAATTCCCTCTTCCTCTAACGTCTTCGCCACCGTTAGCGCCGCCGCACAAGCAAAGGGATTGCCACCAAACGTACTCGCATGGTTGCCCGCCTCAAAGACATCGTAGGCTTTCTTGCACATCATTGCACCGATGGGAATACCGCCCGCTAACCCTTTCGCGCTGGTGAAAATATCCGGTTCGATACCCAGATTCTCATACCCCCACCATTTCCCCGTGCGTCCCATTCCGACTTGCACTTCATCGAGAATCAGCAAAATTTCCGTTTCATCGCAGATTTTGCGAACGCCGTGGAAATAATCGAGATCCCCCGGACGCACGCCCCCCTCACCTTGCAATGCTTCGAGCATAATCGCACTGACGCGGCGATTGCCCTCATCGAGATCGCTAATCGCATCTTCCAACGCTTCTAAATCGTTGTAAGGAACGTAGGCAAATCCGGGAACGAGAGGATCGAAATGCTTTTGATATTTCGGTTGTCCGGTGGCGGTAATCGTTGCTAGCGTCCGTCCGTGAAAACTGGCTTTTGCCGTCAAGATGACGGGTTGTTCGATTTGCTGGACGGTGTGAGAATATTTACGCGCCAGCTTGATTGCTGCTTCGTTCGCCTCCGCCCCAGAATTGCAGAAGAACACGCGATCGGCACAAGAATGCTTGACAATCCACTCCGCCAGTTCTCCTTGCTCGGCAATGTAGTAGAGGTTGGAAACGTGATGCAATTTCTGAATCTGTTTGGCAACCGTAGCAGCGAGAGCGGGATGGGCGTGTCCGAGGGTACAGGTGGCAATCCCAGCAACAAAATCGAGATATTCTTTCCCTTCGGTATCCCAAACGCGGCAGCCTGCACCGCGTTCGAGGGCGATGGGAAAACGCCCGTAAGTTCCCATGACGTAGGTATCGAAGCGATCGCGTACCTCGCTCGTGGGTGTATAAATCGAGGTGGCAGGGGGGGCTTTGAGGAGGGTTTCTGAACTCACAGGTTAACTCCGGTTTGAATTCTTATTTAGGTTATAGTAATCGCAATTTCCTTTTCGTGGGGGAGATTTTCGGTGCGTGTCAGGAAAGGTTGGTTTTCTTCCCAAATCTCGGAAGGATTAGGATACCCTAGTAGGGTTAGCAGAAAAGCCGAACTCGGCTGGGGGAACTTATGGTACAAGAATTCCTCGTCAGCGACGATTATTACGTTCCAGATGCCGAACAACTGATTACTGAAGACGATACGCCGGTGGATAATTGGGCTTCGGAAAAACAACAACGCCTTCTGGCGGGAGCGCTGTATAGCAATCCGCCGCAACAAACTTTTCTGGCTGCGGCGAATGTTGGAATTTATTACGCTGATGGCGAACCAGCGATTGTCCCGGATGTTTTTGTCAGTTTGGATGTTAGCGTTCCGGAAAATTGGTGGGAGAAACAAAATCGCGTTTACATGATGTGGCGATTTGGAAAGTCGCCAGAAGTCGCGATTGAGATTGTTTCTAACAAAGTTGGCGAGGAGTTGGGGGAGAAGAAACGCATCTATGAGTTGATGCGGGTGAGTTATTACATTGTCTACGACCCAGCGCGGCAATTGAGCGATCGCATTTTACGGATTTTTGAGTTAAGAGGACGGCGCTACACGGAAACGTCGGCTACTTGGTTGGAACAGGTGGAGTTGGGCGTGTGTTTGTGGGAAGGAGAGTTTGAAAATCGGCACGATGTCTGGTTGCGGTGGTGCGATCGCGCGGGTAATGTTTTACCGACGGGTGATGAGTTAGCTCGGACGGCACAGCAGCAACGCGCCGAAGCCGAACAGCAACGCGCCGAAGCCGAACAGCAACGCGCCGAAGCCGAACAGCAACGCGCTGAAGCCGAACAGCAACGCGCCGAAGCCGAAGAACGTGCCGCTCGCGCCGAAGAACAAACCCGACGATTGCTCGAGCAGTTGCGGGCTGCGGGAATCGAGCCGGATCCAACGAATTGACAATTGATAATGGATAATGGACAACGTTGAGGAACTCAGAAGTTGAACGGCTCCGAACGTTATCAATTGACAATTATTCCCTACGTTATCCATTGTCAATTAAGTAAATCCTAAATATTGCTCGATCGCCGCTCATGGAAACCTCAGAACTCAACGAACGGCAACGTACTTTGTCGCGAATGGCGATCGCCACTTCCGAACAACAATACCACCGCCTGCGCAAACAATTATCGGCTGGGGTAGCTGGACTGGCTGGAATTTTTTTGATGGGAACCCTCTGGTACAGTCTCGTTGAGAAGTGGACGTGGATCGATGCAGCTTATATGACAACGATTACGCTGGCAACGGTGGGATATTCGGAAACGCATCCGTTGAGCGAGCGATCGCGTTTATTTACAATTTGGCTGATTGCAGCGGGTATCTTAAGTATCGGTTACATCGCCAATCGGTTTACAGAAGCCTTAATTCAAGGCTATTTTCAAGAAGGCATCCGCCAGCAACGAAGGAGGCGCGCGATCGAAAACTTTAAAGATCACTACATTCTGTGTAGCTACGGTCGTATGGGGTATCAAATTGCCCTCGAATTTGAAGCCGAAAACATCCCCTTTGTCATTATTGAATCGGACATCAGCCACGTTGAAGATGCCCGACAGCACGGCTATATCGTCATTCAAGGCGATGCAACCTTGGATGAATGCCTGATACAAGCGGGCATTAGTCGCGCCGTATGCGTGGTTGCTGCCTTGCCTTCCGATGCCGAAAACCTCTATACGATTTTATCGGCTAAAGCCCTCAATCCGAATATCCGCGCGATCGCCCGCGCCAGCAGCGAAGAAGCCATCCAAAAACTCAAGCGCGTCGGTGCTAATGCTGTCGTCTCGCCTTACGTTACCGGCGGACGCAGGCTTGCCGCTGCTGCTCTCCGCCCCCAAGTTATGGATTTCGTCGATGGTATTATTACCGGCACGGATCGCTCTTTTTTCCTCGATGAATTTATCCTCGGCGAGCGCTCTCCTTGTATCGGACATACCCTCCGCGATGCCAAACTGCGCGTTAAAACGGGCGCGCTCGTGCTGGCGATTCGTCGCGCTGACGGCAAGTTAATCGGCGGTCCTTCCGGGGAAACCGTTCTCGCTCCGGGCGATTTACTCATTTGTATGGGAACTTCCGAGCAGTTACACGCCCTCAATCAGTTATTGATGGTAGCACGCCCTTATTAAAATTCATGAATACCGTTCTCACCGATAAAAAAACTAAGTTTTAATTGGAACTATCGAAATTGTTTCTTCGTACAGCGAAACTCTAATCTGAGTCATGAAAACATTGAATCTCAAACAAATATTCAACGCAGTCGTTATCAGTGTCGGTACTTCTTTCTTAGTCACCTCTTCTGTCGGTGCTACATCATCTAATGGAGCCGCTAGAGTCAATTCGATCGGGTCTGGCAACAACCTCATCATTGCTCAATCAGAGCAGATTTATTTTGCGCCAGGGGAAAGTTCAGCTTCAGTCAGCGGTGGAGTGCCTCGAGGAACCAGTTATAGCTATTTCCTCGATGCTAGTGGCGGTCAATATATGACTGTTTCGATTAGTTCGGTTGAATCTAATGGCGTATTCAGTATTATAGCTCCTGATGGCTCGGTTCTGGCGGGAGAAGCAACGAGTTGGGGAGGAACATTACCCAATAATGGAACGTACCAAATTGTAGTTGGCTCGACTCGGGGGGGAGCTAGCTATACTCTTTATGTTGCCATTCAATAAGGCTGGATTTTCTTGAATTTTTTGAGTTATCTAACGGTAGAAAAACAGGGATTTGGGCATTAGGACGCATTCAAGACATTCAGATTTTGAGTAGGGGCGAACGATTATTCGCCCCTGTTGGCGTTAAGCTGGCGATGCAACCGAAGTTGCAGAACTGCGCCGCCGTCGCGCCGGTTTGCTTTGCGGTTCCGTCGGCGTTTGTAACAAGAACACCACCAACGGACGGCTTTGTAATTCCCGATTGGCAAGGCGTTGCAAGCTGCCTTCAATATCGAGACGCAATCCCGTCCAGTCAATTTCGCTTGTTTCGCCTGATGCCATTTCCGAGGCGCGCTGGGCGAGCGTTCGTTCGATAGTTCGGATAGCGAGTTGTTGCAACAGCGATTTCTCGACTGCTGTTACTACGCCGCGCAGATGAATTTCGGGCTGCGCCAGCAGTTGGAAGTCCCAACCCACCGCCGCCGCAACGACAATCGTTCCATCTTCAGCCAATTGTTGCCGTTCTTTGAGGACGTTATCGTGAACGACTCCGGCGCTATCCACTAATTGCAAGCCAGAGGGAACTTTCCCGGCAATGCGAATGCTATCTTCGGTTAACTCCACAATATCGCCGTTGTCGATAATCGGGGTATTTTCCGGCGGAATCCCCATTTGATGCGCCATTTCAGCGTGTTTGACCAGCATCCGGTGCTGTCCGTGAACGGGGACGAAGAATTTTGGTTGGGTTAAGGCGAGCATTAATTTTTGGTCTTCCCGTGCGCCGTGTCCGGATACGTGGATTCCTTGTTCGCGCCCGTAGATAACCTTTGCGCCTTGCATCATTAAGCGATCGATCGTATCGACGACGGCGAGGGTGTTACCGGGAATCGGGTTGGCAGAGAAGACGATGGTATCGCCTGCTTTGACTTTCACTTGGCGGTGTTCGCCTTTGGAAATGCGGGTGAGGGCGGCGAGGGGTTCGCCCTGGGAGCCGGTGGTTAAAATCAGCAGTTGGTTGTCGGGGAGGCGACTGGCGGATTTAAGCGGCTCGAAGATGTCGTCGGGACATTTGATGTAGCCGAGGTTGCGGGCGTGGGCGATGACGTTGAGCATGGAACGTCCGACGACGGCTACTTTGCGTTTGTGTTTCTGAGCGAGTTGGAGGATGATGTTGAGGCGATGGACGGAGGAGGCGAAGGTTGTCACCATGATACGTCCTTGCGCTTGCCCAAAGATGCGATCGAGGTTGGGATAGACGGTTTGTTCGGAGGGGGTATGTCCGGGAACTTCGGCGTTGGTGGAGTCGCTAAGCAGGCAAAGTACGCCTTTGGCTCCGTGTTCGGCGAGGCGGTGCAAGTCGAAGCGTTCGCCATCGACGGGGGTATGGTCGATTTTGAAGTCGCCGGTGTGAATGATTACGCCGAGGGGGGTGTGGATGGCGACGGAGAAGCTATCGGCGAGGGAGTGGGTGTTGCGAATGTATTCGACGAGGAAGTTTTTGCCGATGCGTACCATGTCGCGCGGTTGGACGCTGTGGAGTTGGGTACGATCGCGCACGCCTGCTTCTTCGAGTTTATCCCCGAGCAGCGCCATTGCTAACCTCGGCCCGTGAATGTGGGGAATATCGAATTGTTTGAGGTGGTAGGCAATTCCACCGATGTGGTCTTCGTGACCGTGGGTGACGATCATGCCTTTGATTTTATGCCGGTTTTCCCGTAAGTACGAGACATCGGGCAGGACGATGTTAACCCCGTGCATTCCATCGGTGGGAAAGGCTAAACCGGCATCGAGCAGCACGATTTCGTCTTCGTATTCAAAAATGCAAGTATTTTTACCGATTTCGTGCAGTCCGCCGAGGGGAATGATTTTGAGGGTTGATTGGGTTTTAGAATTACTCATGTGTTTGTTTGGGTAAAAGTTGTGGAATTTTTGAGCGCGATCGCGTTCTGGGGTTGCGATATTGCTCTGGCGCTGAATTCTGAATTTTCGGTTGATGTCCTGCAAACCGATCGCTTAATGCCTCCCTTGGTTGGGAGCTATTCTTAAAAATTGCCAATAGCGATCAAATTAAAGCCAATTGCTCTAAGGTCGTTTTGAGGTGTGCTTCAAGTTCGGGTGGCATTTCGCATAACGGCGATCGCACCCCGCCCACTTCCCAACCTTGTAACCGCAATGCGGCTTTAACGGGAATGGGATTTGTCGTGCAAAATAGCGCTTTGAACAGCGGTAAAAGTTGGAGGTGCATCTCTAAGGCTTTTGCATTTTCACCCGCTTCAAAAGCGCGAATCATAGCTTGTAGCTGGGGCGAGACGAGGTGACTGGCGACGCTCACTACACCAATGCCCCCCACCGCTAACAGGGGCAACACGAGACTATCCTCGCCCGAATAAATGGCAAAGGAAGCGGGCGTATTGGCTCGCACCTGACTGGCAAAGTCTAAGTTGCTGCTGGCTTCTTTTATCGCGATTATGCTCTCAATTTCGGCTAACTTTGCGACGGTTTCGACACTCAAACTGGCGCTGGAGCGACCGGGGATGTTATACAGCATCATGGGGAGGTCGGGACAGGCGCGCGCGATCGCTTCAAAGTGCCGGTAGAGGCCCGCTTGCGGCGGTTTATTGTAATAGGGAACGACTTGTAAAGTGCCATCAACCCCCATTTTAGCAGCTTCTTGGGTAGCAGCGATCGCGGTATCCGTACAATTCGAGCCAGTGCCGACAATAATTTTTGCGCGATCGCCCACTGCCTGTTTCGTAACTCGGAACAACTCGTACTCTTCGTCGTGGGTTAAAGTCGGGGATTCGCCTGTCGTTCCGCAAATCACCAAACCGTCATTTCCCTGTTCGACGAGATGGACGGCTAATCGTTCTGCGATCGCATAATTGACGCTCCCATCTTCTTTAAACGGCGTAACCATTGCTGTAATGACTCGCCCAAAACTGTCATTGACCATTGACATCTTTAAGTTACAAATTGATGAATTCTTAAGTCGTTCCTAACCCTTTATTCAAAGCAGCACGCTGCTTTTCCCCTTCCTTCCAAACCGAAAAAGAAGAAAGAGTTAAAAGAGGGAAAATAGCACTCTTCTAAAGAAGGCGGGTAAAGCGGACATTGAGAAACCAAAAACCCGTTTTCTCTCTCTTCACTACTCTGATAATTCCCTACGCCGAAACTACTGTTTTCGATGCGTTCAATAAATTTTTCTTCACTAAAAGCTCGGCAATTTGTACCGCATTCAGCGCTGCACCTTTCCGAATTTGGTCGCCGCTCAACCACAACTCTAACCCGCAGGGATGAGATAAATCTTGACGAATTCTTCCAACTAAGACTTCATCGCGTCCTGTCGCCTCGAGGGGCATGGGGAAGTAATTTGCTTGCCAATCTTCTACCAACTTCACACCCGGAGCAGCGCTCAAAATTTCTCGCGCTTTCTCCACGGCAAACGGAGACTCAAACTCTAAGTTAACGCTTTCTGAGTGGGCGCGCAGTACGGGAACCCGTATACAAGTCGCACTGACTCGCAAATCCGGCGCGTCAAAAATCTTGCGGGTTTCGTTGAGCATTTTCATCTCCTCCTCGCAATACCCCTGCTCGTTAATCGGGGTGTTATGGGGGAATAAATTAAACGCTAACGGATAGGGGAAAATATTCGCTTCCGGTTCCTTTCCGTCCAAAATCGCGCGACTTTGTACCTTCACTTCTTCCATCGCGCGCGCACCCGCCCCCGAAGCCGATTGATAAGTGGCAACGACGACGCGCTGGATGGGTTGCACTTGATGCAGGGGATAAATCGCCACGCCCATCAAAATTGTCGTGCAGTTGGGGTTCGCAATAATTCCTTGATGGGTTGCTGCCGCTTCCGGATTGATTTCCGGGACGATTAAGGGGACGTTAGGAGCCATCCGAAAGGCACTGGAATTATCGATCGCGACGGCTCCCGCTGCAACCGCTTTCGGCAACCAAGCCTTAGAAGTGGAACCACCCGCCGACGCGAGAACGATATCGATATCCTCAAACGAATTATCGTCCACTGCTTCCACGGGAAGTGCTTCACCGCGAAAGTTGAGCGTACTCCCCGCAGAGCGAGGCGATGCGAGCAGTTTGAGGTCGGCAACCTCAAAATTTCGCTCCTCTAATAACTGGATTAACTCGGCTCCAACGGCCCCTGTTGCGCCAAGAATGGCAACGCGAACTGAATCGGGCAAAATCAATATCCTCCGTTTTTTTCAATAATTTTAAAGATTCACACTGGAAAGCTCGAAAGACTGAAAGGCGTTTAACCGGACGCTCCCGCAGGTGTTGAGGAAAGGGGAGTTGTCGCGGCAAGGCGCTAAACCTTTGACGCTGGCACAAGGCTTGCCGGTTTGCCCTTTGGATTTTCGTGCAGCGGGAGTTGCGCCTACTTGACTCATACTCAAAACTCTAAACTTTAAAGACTTGATTCCCTCAGATCGCGATCTGCGAGTTATCCTTTGCAGTATACCTTCTGTCCGTTGAACCGCGTCGCGAGGGAAGAATTTTCTCGACACGCCTGCCCTAAATTTTAGACCCAATTCCGAAAAATTTCTCGGTTTTTCCAAAAATATGACCGAAAAAGCCTGCCGCCGTGCAATCCATCCTCAGTCGAGTTGCTCGACTTTACCGGCAAAAGCGCTCAGCGGCTCGTCCGAAAGGTTAGAGTTTGAACGCCTGTTCTAACTCGGTTGCAAGCCGGAGCCGACAGGGGCAGTTGCACTCAATTCTAATGCCGGATGGTCTTCTTGTATTTGTCGTAAATTCCATTCATTCTTAAACAGCAAAACGGGACGATTCCAGGCATCTTTTACGGTTAAAGTATTAAAGATGCGTCCTGCTTTTTCTAAGGCTGCCCAATTGCCTGTTACCCAGCGCGCAATACTATAGGGGAGCGGTTCCATACGCGTTTCTACGCCATACTCACTCTGCATCCGAAACTGCACGACTTCAAACTGCAATTGACCGACGGCAGCGAGAATGGGGTCGCGTTTAAATTCGTCGGTTGAATACATGATTTGAACGGCTCCTTCTTCTTGCAATTCGCTAATTCCTTTATTGAATTGTTTGAATTTAGAAGGATTGGGATTTTTGATAAAAGCAAAGAGTTCGGGGGAGAAACAAGGTATTCCTTCATACTCCAATTTCTTGCCCGTATAAATCGTATCGCCGATCGCGAAAACTCCGGGATTGTTTAAGCCAATTACATCCCCCGCATAGGCGACTTCCAGCGATTCTCGGTCTTGGGCGAAGAGTTTTTGCGGGCGAGAGAGACGCACGGTTTTTCCCGTTCTTGCATGGCTGACGGTCATATCTTTCTCGAATTTTCCCGTACAAACGCGCACGAAGGCAACGCGATCGCGGTGTTTTGGATCCATATTCGCCTGCAATTTAAACACGAACCCCGTAAACTCGGGATAGGTGGGTTCTAGTTCGCCTGCTGAAGATTTTCGCGCTTCGGGGGCGAGGGCAAAATCGAGGAAAGATTTTAAGAAGAGTTCTACCCCAAAGTTGGTCATCGCACTGCCGAAAAAGACGGGAGTCATTTGACCGGAACGAACGGCTTCTAAGTCTAAGGCCGCGCAAACTTCGTTGAGGATTTCGAGTTCTTCTTTGAGTTGGTAATACAGTTCTTGTTCGAGCAATTCTTCAATTTTAGGATCGCCTAAATCGATGACGGTATCTCCGGCTTCGCGAGAACCGTGAGCGCGTCTTTCAAAGAGGTGAATGCGTTGCTGCGTGCGATCGAATACGCCTTTGAAGCGCTCGCCCATCCCAATTGGCCAGTTTACCGCATAAGTTTGCAAGCCGAGTTCTTGTTCGATTTCGTCGAGCAGTTCCAAAGGTTCGCGTCCCGGACGGTCGAGTTTGTTAACAAAGGTAAAGATCGGGAGCGATCGCAATTTACACACTTCAAATAGCTTGCGCGTTTGCGGTTCTAGCCCTTTTGCCGCATCAATGAGCATGACCGCATTATCCGCTGCTGCTAGCGTGCGATAAGTATCTTCGCTAAAATCTTGGTGTCCGGGAGTATCGAGCAGGTTAATCTGATAGCCGGAGTAGTTAAACTGCAAGACGGTGGAAGTGATGGAAATCCCGCGTTGTTTCTCCATTTCCATCCAGTCCGAAGTCGCCTGACGTTGCGCCCGCCGTGCTTTTACCGCCCCCGCTTCGTGAATCGCCCCTCCGTAAAGCAAGAGTTTTTCGGTTAGGGTTGTTTTCCCCGCGTCGGGGTGGGAGATAATAGCAAAGTTGCGGCGGGAGTTCACCGCGTTTTCGATTTCGGTCTGGAGTTCGGTGGGCATTCGCTGAAGATTTGGTTCAATACTTGCAGTCAAATTTAATTATAGGCGTTTGAGATCGGATTCTCCGGCTGGCATGGTAATTTAGGCTCTGTTTGGGGTCAAAAAAGCTCCGGAGCGAGATGCGATCGCGTCGTATTAACAATCGAGGACTCTTGAAGTCGTGCGGGTTGCAAGATATCGCCTCTTGTCTCTATTTCCGGAGTCAATCAATTGCGTTCCAGCTTCGAGGTAGTCTATGTGGCATTTAAGGCAAATTGTAATAACTTTTCTTTTAATTTTTGCTTCGGCCGCTCTCCACGCCCGCTCTTTCAAAGTTACCTCGCCTCAGTCTTTATCCAATCGGATAGAGCGTCAGGCGCGCACTCAAGAGGTGAGTCCGTGCCAAGATTTTCTCGACAGTTGGGGACAGAAACCGCCACAGTTACAGTTTATCGATTGCCAACAAGTGGCGACATCTCAAGGCGATCGCGCGATCGCTACTTATTCGACAACCAGCGCTGATGCAGCCGCAGTCGAAGCAGTTTTACAACATAAGTTTAGAATGGCTCCCCTTCAGTTTGTTGAAGGAACATGGGAACCTGTCGTCTCAAACGATAAGGGTCAATTGCGTCCTGCATCGGGCGAGTTTGTCGATGATAACGGAAATATTTTTGAAGTTGTTATGACTTCGGAGAGAACAACTTTCTCTCGTCGTCAAGATTGGAGGAAGATAAGTAAATTTAAGGTTAGTATTATTCAGCATTTAGAAATGACGCGATAAGTTAGGAAATTCCGAAACAGAAGGCTGTTAATGTTTTCTAAAGTCAGAGATTGCAAAGTACGGTTTTCACGTTGTTTTTGACTATAGAGAACGGAGAATGATGTTAGAAAAGTGATATACTTGCTTAATGTTTCTAGCTTTGTAGATAAAATCGATCCGAATGAGATGGAATCCTGAAGACTACGCTAAAAACTCAGATGCTCAACTGAAATGGGCGCAAGAGTTAATCGTAAACTTGAACCTGCGCGGCGATGAATCCGTGTTAGATGTCGGTTGTGGCGACGGTAAGATTACCGCAAGTTTTGCGAAGTCTATTCCAGAGGGAAGCGTTGTCGGAACGGATAGTTCTCCAGAAATGATTGCCTATGCTCGAAACGTTCATTCTAGCAGCGAGTATCCCAATCTTTCCTTTGACTGTATCGATGCGCGTTGTTTGGATTTTACGGAAGAATTCGATCTGATTTTTTCTAATGCAGCGCTTCATTGGGTTGATAATCATCAAGCCTTTTTACGGGGTGCGAGTCGAGCGTTGAAAAGGGGCGGGCGCTTAATTATTTCTTGCGGCGGTTTTGGGAATGCTGCCGATGTTTTAGAAGTCTTTAGCGAACTCGTGACGCTGGAAAAGTGGAAGGATTATTTTGGGGAGTTTCACAATCCCTACTTTTTTTACCGCGATCGCGATTATATCCCTTGGTTATCCGAGTCCGGGTTTCGAGTCCAACGCCTCGAATTAGTTCCTAAAGACATGGCGCATCAAGGAAAAGATGGGTTAGCGGGTTGGGTTCGGACGACTGGGATGCCTTTTACCCAATGCGTTCCCGAGCGCGAACGAGAAGACTTTATCGCTAATTTTGTCGATCGCTATCTAGAAAAATTCCCCTTAGATGGCAATGACTTAGCGCACGTTCGCATGGTACGCTTAGAAGTAGACGCTTTCAAGCGATAAGCCCCAAACGTTTTAGGGTTAAAATGCTTTAAAACTCGCTCTAATTCGGCTATCCCCGATTGCTAATCGCGATTCGATAATCCAATGGATTGGAAACTATTAGGCTTAAGTTTTATAACAGTTTTTCTAGCTGAGATCGGCGATAAAAGCCAATTAGCAGCGATCGCGCTAAGTGGAAGTTCGCGATCGCCACGCGCAGTATTTCTAGGTTCCATTGCTGCATTACTGCTAACCAGTCTCATCGGCGTACTTTTGGGTGACGGTTTAGCCGAAATTCTGCCCACGCATTTTGTCAAAGCGATCGCGGCTTTCGGTTTTGCATTTTTAGGGTTACGTTTGTTATGGTACGAAAAAAAGTAATGAGCGATCGGTGACGAACAGGAGTAAGTAAATTTCAGGACTTCTAACTCAAACCTATACTTCCCTTCTCGATTTTTTTAGAGTTCGTTGACGCTTCTAACCGAAAGAAAAAGTCGCCAGCCTTTTTTTTAAGTGGGCAGAAGGTCTTCTACTGTTAGCTGTTTACTGGATTGAATGGCACTGACTTAAGGCTGGTGGGCGTTGCCCACCCTACGAAATAATCTGTAGAGACTTTGTATACAACGTCTCTACAGGTGATTTTTAAACTCTTATTTCAGTGCCGTTCATGACTGAATTGGCAGGCTTCTCACCTGTCTTCATTCATTATCAATTATCCATTATCAATTATCAATTATGACTTTTACGGTTCCAGCTATTGAAACGCCAAATACCTTACAAATCCGCTTAGAAATCCGAGCGCTACAAGCTCAACTGGTAGAATGGCGAAGACAATTACACCAACGCCCCGAACTCGCCTTTAAAGAACAAATAACTGCGCAATTTATCGCGCAAAAACTGCAAGAATGGGGAATCGAGCATCAAACGGAAATTGCAAAAACGGGCATCGTAGCAATTATTAAAGGCGATCGACCCGGTAAAGTATTAGCCATCCGCGCCGATATGGACGCGCTTCCCATCCAAGAAGCGAACGAAGTTCCCTATCGTTCGCAGCACGACGGGATTATGCACGCTTGCGGACACGACGGTCATGTTGCGATCGCGCTCGGAACGGCTTATTATCTCTCTCAACATCGCCATACTTTTAACGGTACGGTGAAAATTATCTTTCAACCGGCAGAAGAAGGCCCAGGCGGTGCAAAACCGATGATTGAAGCGGGCGTTCTCAAAAATCCCGATGTCGATGCCATTATCGGATTGCACCTGTGGAATAATCTTTCCCTCGGACAAATTGGGGTGCGAAGCGGCCCTTTAATGGCTGCGGTAGAATCATTTCACTGTACGATTAACGGGCGGGGCGGACACGGTGCAATGCCCCATCAAACCGTCGATTCCATCTTAATTAGCGCCCAAATTGTTAATGCTTTACAAGCGATTGTAGCGCGCAATGTTAACCCCTTAGATGCCGCCGTTGTTACCGTCGGGGAACTCCACGCCGGAACCGCCAATAATGTCATCGCCGATTCAGCCTGGATGAGCGGTACGGTACGCTATTTTAACCCCCAACTCGAAGATTTTATCGGCGAACGGTGCGATCGCATTATTGCCGGAATTTGCAGCAGTCACGGCGCAACTTACAACCTCGATTACTGGCAATTGTACCCCGCCACCGTCAACGACCCCAAAATCGCTGAATTTGTCCGTTCCGTTGCCTTAGAAGTCGTAGAAACGCCGTTAGGAGTCGTTCCCGAATGCCAGACGATGGGCGGGGAAGATATGTCTTTTTTCCTTAAAGAAGTTCCGGGATGTTACTTCTTTGTCGGTGCGGCGAATCCTGCTAAAAATCTTGCCTATCCGCACCACCATCCTAACTTCGATTTTGATGAAACGGCGCTCGGAATTGGGGTAGAAATGTTTGCGCGTTGTGTAGAACGGTTTTCAGAAATCAGTTAAAGATTATTGATTAACTTTTTGTTAAAAATTATAGAGACGTTGTATACAACGTCTCTACAGGCAAGGCATTGGCTAACAATACGAACGAGCGTTACTTCCTTCCCGGTTTAAAATTTCCTCCAGTTAATGCAAAACTTCTTCCAATTGATGTTGCTGCCAAAGGAATTGATACAATCCTTGTTGGGCGAATAACTGTTGGTGCGTTCCCGCTTGGACGATTTTACCGGCTTCCATCACTAGAATGCGATCGGCAGCAGCAGCGGCGGAAAGTTGATGAGTAATAAAAATTACGGTTTTATTACTCGTTCCGCTGGAAAGATTTTGCAGAATTTGCGTAGCAGTTTGATTATCGACGCTAGAGAGTGCATCATCGAGGATGAGAATTGGCGCGTCGATGAGGAGGGCGCGGGCGAGGGCAGTACGCTGTCGCTGTCCGCCAGAAAGCGTAATCCCGCGTTCGCCAACTAAAGTATCGTACTGCTGGGGAAAGTTGAGGATTTCTTCGTGAATTTGGGCAGTTTTGGCGGCATAAACGACTTTTGTGCGATCGCTCAATGGTTTGCCGTAGCTGATATTTTCTTGAATCGTGGCACTGAAGAGGAAGCTATCTTGCGGGACGTAAGCGATCGCGCGGCGCAAATCGTGCAACTTTATTTTAGCAATGTCGCAGTCATCAAGAAAAACTTGTCCCGGTTCGAGGAAAAGTAAGCGCGGTAAGGTATTGGCGAGGGTAGATTTTCCCGAACCTACTGCCCCGACAATCGCCACAGTTTCTCCCGGTTCGATGCTAAAACTTACGTCATTTAAAGCCGGATTTTTTGCACCGGGATAAGTGTAGTTGAGGTGGGAAACGACAATTTCGCCGCGAATAGTTTCGGGGGAAAGGGAAATTGCATCGGGAAGATCGCGAATTTCCGGTTCGACTTGAAAGATCGATTCGACGCGATCGATACTGACTTCGCCGCGTTGATAAGCCGTAATCGTGAAACCGAGTAACGCTGTCGGGAATACTAAGCGTTCGACGTAGAGAATCAAAGCGACAAAATCGCCAATCGTAATCTCGCCGCGCGCGATCGCACCCGAACCCATCATCAATAAAATCAAGAGTGAAACGAATACTAAGCCTTGAATAATTGGAAATAATAAATTTCGCGTTCTTGCAAGGCTTAAATTCGCGTTCAACAAAGCGAGATTTTTCTTCGCAAAAGCTTTACGTTCGTTTTCTTCCTGAGCGTAAATCTTAATCGAAGCGATGCCGCTCATATCTTCTTGAATAAGCTGGCTGACATCCGACAAATTTTCTTGTACGTCTCGTTGTTGCACGCGCAATTTATCGCTAAATAATTGCACCGAAATCAACATAATCGGATACACCGCCAAGGCAGCCAAACTTAAGGGAATATTAATTCCCAACATCACTGGAAGCGTCAGCGCATACGCAAAGAGCGTATTCACCAAACTCAACACCGCAAAACCCACCAAGCGACGAATATTATCTAAATCGCTCGTGGCACGGTTGATTAAATCGCCCGCCGTATTCGTATAAAAATAAGACGGATGGAGAATCAATAAATGCTCGAAGATTTGCTGCTTGAGATCGAATTCTACCTGCCGTCCTACGCCAAACATGATGATGCGGGAAGCCATGCGAATGAACCACATCACCGAGGCGAGGACAATAATGACGATCGCGTAGCGCGTCACTTGTTCGGTAATGGTTGCCGCGCGCAATTTGTCAATACTATCGCGAATCAACAGGGGAATATAAACCCCCAATCCATTCACCGCCAGCAGAGAGAGAATCCCTAAAAGAACTTTTTGCCAGTGGGGGCGCAGGTAGCCCCCGAGTTTTTTTAATCGCGAGTTAGCCATTTCCTTAATTTAGCACGATCGCACCAACTGTTACCCCCGTCCTCCGGCGGACGGGGAAGAATCGTTAAAGATTTAATATTGGCAATTGAAATAACTATAGCTTAGCTAATCCCATAACCCGTATGTTGCCGCATATAAGGCGCATGAAAGGCTAAAATAATTTTATCTTTAGGAACGCCCGCTGCTACAAGTTCGTCGGTAATTCCATCTTCAATCCCATCTCGGTGAATCCAAATTTTACCCTCAATGATTTCGACATGGACGACGCAGCCATGAATTCGCCGCTGTCCATCCCACCCAGCATTCATAAGGACGAAATTGTTGCGATCGCAATCTACAATAAATTTACTTTCAATTTCGCCATGTCCGAAGGGAATGCGATGATGGGCTTCTAAAATTCGATAAACAATATCCCGATAGTCTTCTACTCTATCCATTGCAAAACCTCGGCGGTTTTTATATTAAACCTGAAAGGAATTCATTTTAAGCCGGAACCAAGGCATCAACGCGCTGCAAGACTCGCATATCTTCCTCATCTAATTCAACGGGCATCCCGCTACGAATCAGTTCTGCAAAATCTTCATTGGGAACCATAATGCACAAACAATACAATCGTCCCGAACCCGTATTCCGTATTTCGTGAATGCCCGTTGGACGCACTAATAAACTGCTCCCAGGATGCAAGCTAAGCGTTTTTCCGTCGCAACTAGCGAGTCCTTCTCCTTTGAGGACAAAAAACATTTCTACGGCGATATTATGGCGATTAGGTGGTGTTTTTCCGCCCGGATCGAAGATTTCTACGCAAACGGTAAGGGACGCATCGGCGACATCAGGATCGAAGACAATCGCGAGGCGATTAGTGTCGTGGGGGCTAATCCGATAAGCTTGATAGTCGTTCGGAGATTTGACGACGGGAATCGTACAGCGATCGGGATTTGCTTGTAGAGAATTCATCGGGCGAAGTGGGGGTAAAGGTTGCAGCAGTTCTTCTGTTTCTATTAAGACCGAGCGACCCCAAAAAAACCAGAACCTTTATAAAAACTTCGCAAAGTTGCGAGATTTGTAATAGTTAGCAATAATCCCTACCTGTGACTAATTGTTACAGGAATTTGAATAATAAATTCCGTTCCCCATTCAGGAAAAGAGTGACATTCAAGCTGCCCTTGATGTTGCTCGACGACAATTTGATAGCTGGATGCCAGTCCTAAACCCGTTCCTTGCCCAACCGGTTTAGTCGTAAAAAACGGATCGAAAATATGAGATAAAATTTCTGCGGGAATGCCGGGACCGTTATCGTGGATGCGGACGATCGCAACATCTGTACGCGCGTGTAGGAAACTGCTTCGGGGGATAGGAGCAATTTCGGTAGCAATGGTAATTGTCGGCTGGTCTGCAACTTTTTCTAAAGCATCGATCGCGTTAACCAAGATATTCATAAATACTTGGTTTAGCAAGCTAGCATAGCATTCTACTGCCGGAAGGTTGCCATAGTTTCTGATAATTGTTATCTTTTTTTTAAGCCGTTTGAGGTGGCTTCCGAGCAGCAATAAAATATTATCTAGACTATCGTGAAGGTCGATAGATTTGCTTTTAGCTTCATCGAGACGAACGAAGTTCCGCATCGAGCCAACGATATCGACAATACGTTCGGTGCCGCTCCTCATAGACTGGATAATTTTAGGTAAGTCTTCAGCCACAAAATCGCAGTCCATTTCTTGGACTTGGGTTTTAATCTCAGGGGGAGGATCGGGATAATGTTGGCGGTACAGTTGCAAGAGTTCGAGTAAATCTCGAGCGTATTCGGAGATGAAGGCGAGGTTACAGTCGATGAAAGAGATGGGATTGTTGATTTCGTGAGCGACTCCAGCTACTAAGCGCCCCAAGCTAGACATTTTTTCGGTTTGGATGAGTTGGGCTTGGGTGTGTTGCAGTTCGCGCAGGGCTGTTTTGAGTTCGGCTTCAGATTCGCGCAGGGCTTGTTCGGTACGAGAGCGCTCTTTGAGTTCGCTTTCGAGTTGCTCGAAAAGGGCGGCTTGGCGAATTGCGATCGCGAGTTGCACGTTCAAGCGTTGCAGCAGCGTAATTTCCGCCTTAGTCCATTGATGCGGTTCGTCGCAGTGATGGACGATCAGCAGCCCCCAAAGTTTGGCTTTTTGAAAAATGGGAACGGTTAAGCTCGCCCGAACCTGAAATCGTTTGAGGCGCTCGATCGCTTCGTTGCTTAAGTCGGAGTTGTAAAGGTCGCTGACAGCCCGCAGGCTGCCTTTTTGATAGAGGGGAACGTAGTTGGCATGAAGGTTATTTTTGCGAGCGCCGCTTTCGAGGATGGATCTCCAACCTTTACCGACGGATTCAACAATAATTTTTCCCTGCCAATCTTGAGTTTTTACACTGTGTGTGGTATGCAAAAATCGATAAACGACGACGCGATCGGCACAGAGTGCCTGACGGACTTCTCGCACGGCGGTGTTGAGGACGCGATCGAGGTCGATGGACTGGCGGATGCGGTTGGCAATTTGACCGGTGAGTCGTTCGCGTTTGATGTGCGCTCGCAGTTTTTCTTCGGCGCGTTTGCGATCGCGAATATCTCGCGCAAAAATACAGTAATAGTCTTGACCGTTGCAGTGCAAAATTGTGTTGCTAATTTCGACGGCAATGCTCGTGCCTCGCGGTGATTTTAACTCGATTTCGCGCGGGGAGGTTTTAAGCTGCTCCGATTGCCAATCTCCGGCGGGAAACAGATCTGAGGCTTTGAGGGCTAGCAGTTCTTCGCTGGAACAATCGAGCAAGCGACAAGCGGCTTCATTAATATAAGCCAGTCCTCCTTCAGCGCGGATGTAGAACGCAGCATCGGCAGCGCGATCGATGGAAAATTGGATCAGGTGTTGGGCTTGTTCGACTTGCTTGCGTTCGGTAATGTCGGTTTGAACGGCGATATAGTAAATCAGTTCTCCCCGTTGGTCGCATACGGGCGAGAGGGCGAGTTCGTTCCAGAAAGGCTGACCGTCTTTGCGATAGTTTTTTAGAACCAGTTGTACCGAACCGCCGGTTTGCAATGCGGCTCGAATTTGGGAAACCGCTTCGGGATCGGTATCGGGTCCCTGTAAAAATCGGCAACTCTTGCCCAAGACCTCTTCTTGGCGATAGCCGGTAATGCGTTCAAAAGCAGGATTGCAGTAGATGATGGGAAAATTGGACTGACGCGCGTCCGCGATCGCGATTCCGCAGGGCAATGCAGCTAAGGCGCGCTCGTGCAGCCCGAGGGTGGCGAAGTCGAGGGAGTGTTGCTTGAGGTCGGACACAACGGCCAAAGTTGAGGAGAGGATCGATCTCGATTTTTGCATCTCAATCGCTGAAAGTAGACACAGCAGCCTAAAACGAGAGTTAATGCCGATTCAGAACGCAAGAGGGTTGATGCACCGTTTCCAGGCTCGGTCGAGTTTTCAACCTGAATTCTTAATAATTCTCAGTTTAGTACGTTGCTGGGAGTTTGGCTCGTACCCCAGCCAAGAAAGATGCTTGCTGATGGCTCGAAGGGTAGAGATTGCGACAGCGTGGTTCGGTTTTACGACTCTAGGAATAGGTCGAAATCGGGCTATTATCGAGAAGATTACAGGGGTTAAAAATACCTTGTCAAATTTCTGAATTATTTCTTTGGGTCGATATTCATGATGTTTGAGTCAGACGGGTTACTGCTTGCACTCTCGCAAATTATCGAGCAAGAAGAGTCGAGCAGCGGACAGAGCTATGCCTCTTCAGTAGCAGCGAGCGAGATGTTAGGAACGAGCGCGGCTCAACGCAAAGCGGAAGCTCAGTGGCGTTGCGCGATCGTCGCCTTAGAGCGCCTCCTGATGCCGATCGCTGAAGCCACTCGAGCGGACTCCTGTCAGGGGTTAATTCTCTCGGCTCCCTCGCCCATTTCCAGCCAACCCGCGATCGCCGAACGCTTTCAGTGTGGCACTTTTACCCGCGAAGCTTTCAGTACGCTTCTAAGGCAGCAGTTTCAACTCCCAGCGGCAGAACCTCAAACTTTTTCCTCTCCATCTCCAGCCCAGCGAGCGATGGAATATCCGCTGTTCCCCGTCGATCCTTTAGCGAGCGAACAATTTTGCTTGGTCTTAACGGCTAAATTTTCCCTGGTTATGGTGTTGGGGGAGAATAGTAATAATCAACCAACTTTTCAGTTTTCATTCAATCCCGAAACCGTCGATCGCGCTTGGGCAACTTTGCGATCGCGCCTGTGTCTCACCGTTCCCTACCACCTTCCCGCCCTCGAGGCGATCGTACAGAAATTCGCGCCCCGTCACCCCGATTATCGCCTCGTTGCCGATTTCGCGCGCCACTTGCTCGAACAATGCCCCGATACGACTCCTTCGGGGACTAAAAAAACCGTCATTCTCGCAGCTTCCCCGGAAGATGAGAGTCAGACGATTATTCTCGAGAGCGATTCCTTGCCCGAACTGCAACTCTTGCAAGCCCTCACCCACGAAGTTCGCACTCCCCTCACGACGATTCGGATGCTGGCGCGACTCTTACTCAAACAGCGCTCCAATCTAGCTCCTGAAGCGGTGGAACGCCTTGAAACCATCGATCGCGAATGTAGCGAACAAATCGATCGCATGGAACTCATTTTCCGCGCGGCTGAGTTGGAAACTACGCCTTGCGATCGTCAAAACCTGCAACTCGTCCCGATCTCTCTCGATCGAGTCATTCAGCAAAATATTCCCCACTGGCAAAAACAAGCGAAGCGGCGCAGTATCGATCTCGAAATTATTCTGCCCGAAAAATTGCCGACCATTGTTAGCAACCCCGCCATGCTCGATCAAGTGTTGCGCGGCGTTATGGAAAGCTTTACTCGCAATCTACCTCCCGGCAGTCGAATGCAGGTACAGGTGATGACTGCCGGACATCAACTTAAACTGCAACTTCTCTCTCGCGATGCGTCTTTGAGTAATTCTCTTAAGTCCCTCGGTCAACTCCTCGTTTTTCAGCCCGAAACGGGTAGCCTGACTTTAAATTGGGACGTTACTAAAAATCTCTTTAATGCCCTCGGCGGTAAATTGCTGCTGCGACAACGCCCCCAACAAGGAGAAGAACTTACCGTTTTCTTGCCTTTGGGTAACGCACAATCGGAGTTTTCTGCTGGGATGTTTGGTAAGAAGGGGAAGGCGAAAAAGGAGTCCCGCTCGGAAATCCAAAGCCGCTTTTAAGAACGCGAAGAGGGACAAGCGGCTCGAAAAGCAACTTGTCCCTTAATTTAGCGCTGTTATAGCGAGTTAATTGAAAGCGAAACTCGGATTAGAGAACGCCAACATTCGCTAAGCCCAGAATTGCACCAGTACCGAGAATGTGACCGAAGCAAGCACCAGCAACCAAGTTCGGCAGGGCAATTCCACCGACTGAGGGAGCGCCAGCCGTGCCAGCGTTGTCGCGCTTGGAAGCGGAGTAGTTCGCGATCGCAATTCCTAAAGCGACGCAGACAATCATTACAACGCTAACCAGCGGATTCCAAGACGGCGTATAGGGAACGTTACCCGCAGTCGCTAATAAAGTTGAGAAAGTCAATTTCAAAACTCCTTATATCCTACATTTTTTCGCCATTATATAACCCCGTGACGAGTCTCTAGGTTAATATTAATTGCCGATTCTGTCGTATTTGGATTTTTGGCCGCACAAACTTTGAGGGTATTAACTGCCGCACTGGAGTTAGCTTTGACCCTACTTTAATAATTGCCTAACTGAATTTGTTAGATTCAGTTCGATTTAAAATACCCCCAAGGGAATTCGAATCCCTGTCGCCTCCGTGAAAGGGAGGTGTCCTAGGCCTCTAGACGATGGGGGCTTGTTTTTCACACCTTAATCAGACTAACGAATTATTTTAAGTTTGTCAACACTTTTAAGAAAAATTTTAGGGGCAGCCCGTTCCGCTGGGCGAATCCCCCGAAAAGCGCCACTGGGATAAACGCGCTTTGGCTTTATCATCAAGGCAATCGAATAAAAAACGCCCTTTTTGAGTTTTCGGGCGCGACTGGCTTTTGCGGCGGGTGCTACTGGCGGCGAGGGTAACAGCGCTGGCGAGATGCTGGGAGGACATCCATTCCGCACCGTAACCGATCGCGGTTAGCTGTTGGGCGCGATCGGAGGTTGCGACAATCAGCCGTAAGGAGCGAACTGCTAGCTCCCGGGCTGCTTTAGCACAAGTCCGCTCGATATAAGTATCGGCGGTTTGGGCAAACTCGGTATAGTAAGCGGAAACATGAGGGCTGTGCGCTTCGCGATAAGCGGCTGTTTTTTGGTAGTGAGCGTCGAAGACGACTTCGGTTTTGTAGCCTTCAAAGGCGCTGTAATTGACGAGGGCTTCGAGCAGGCGGTAACGAGCCATTTCCAGTCCAGAGCGATCGCGTTCTTGTTTTAACTCAGGCCAACTGCCGATAATGTTGTAGCCGTCTACGAGCAAGAAAGTATTGGATTCAGAAAGAGACATTTTAGTTGTTAGGCCTGCATTAGTGAAGGGTGAAGGTGTATTAATTGAAGTCTCAGAAAAGCCGTGCTAGCTTTCGCGGATCGAGCGTTCCTTAAGGCGTTGCGGTTCTCCGGAATCAACGACGCGCCCGCCCTCGAGCAATAGCGCCCCATCGCAATAGTTGAGTTCGTCGAGGCGATGCGTCACCCAGAGGGCTGTTAAACCGCGACTTTCAACTAAGCTTTGGACTTGGACGACGAGATCCAGTTGGGAATCGGGATCCAGGAGGGCGGTCGGTTCGTCGAGAATTAAGACTTGACATTGGCGCGCGATCGCGCCTGCAATCGCAATGCGCTGCTTTTGACCGCCGCTGAGGGCATAAATCGGTCTTCGTTGGTATTCGAGCAGGTTTACGGCGGCTAGCGCTTCCCGGACGCGATCGCGGACTTGCGCGATCGACAAGCGTTCTTCGACTAGCCCGAAGGCCACATCTGCCCCCACCGTCGGCATTACCAATTGGCGATCGGGATTTTGAAATACAAAGCCCACGGGGGCTAAGACCTCGACTTGCCCGCCTTGGGGCTGGAGCAACCCCGCCAGCAACTTCAGTAGCGTCGATTTGCCGCTTCCGTTTGCCCCGAGTAACATCCAGAATTCCCCTTTGGGAACGCTTAAGGTACAAGCGTCGAGAATCGGTTGCCCTTCGTGCCAGCTAAAGCTCAGATCTCTTACCCAGATAGCCGATTGGTCGCTCGTCATTGGTTCTACTCCACGCCCACAAAGAATCCGGTCGGTCGTCCCGAAGCGGCTGCTCCCGATCGCTGAGAGATAATCACAGCGCTGATTTGATCGCTAAAAAGCGAGACTTTTTTCTCGGGTTCTTTTTCGCAAGTCAGTTCGATGGCTTGGGGCGTTCCGCCCATCGCCGCTACCACTTTTTGGTAGAGTGCTTCGGCATCTTCTCGATCTTTGCGCTGCACGGACACGGCGATCGGGCTGTATTTGAGCGTTACGTCAATGGAATACATTCGCTGCTTCGTAATTTAGGGATAAACAATAGTACCTCGGAGCTTCGCAGCTTGTTGGCTGCGATCGCAACCCTCCCGAGATGATTTGACTCTTAAGAATTTCTTAAGGTCTGCTAGGTTGCACCAAAAACTGTATCATTTATTATAATGGCGTAAAGAAAAGTAAACTTTCCTCACAAAAGGCTCCGTCTTCTGATAAATCCGAGAATGGCGGTCTCCTAATTTAACGTTGAGTAAAGTTTTGCCCTTATCCTGTATAAACCTTAATTTTTTGGAGAACAGCGCACTATGACAATTGCAGTCGGACGCGCGCCAGAGCGAGGATGGTTTGATGTCCTCGACGACTGGTTAAAGCGCGATCGCTTCGTCTTCGTTGGCTGGTCGGGAATTTTACTGTTCCCCTGCGCCTACCT
>NZ_JACJSM010000023.1 GCF_014698145.1 Oscillatoria sp. FACHB-1406
TCTTACCGTTTTGTGCGGTGGCTCGACCAGAACCAAAACGTATTTGCGGCTTATAAAGCGAGCTTGGGCTATATTTGGGCTTAAGATTCGCTAAAGTCCCGTTAATAACAGCCACGAATGGATTAGAGGCATTAGAAGCGATTAAAGAAGAAATTCCCGATGTAGTTTTCTTAGACGTGATGATGCCAAAAATGAGCGGATTTGAAGTTTGCGATACCGTCAAGAATAAGCTTAATCTGAAAAATATTTATATTATTATGTTGACGGCAAAAGGGCAGGAAGTCGATCGCAAAAGCGGGCTTGCCGTCGGGGCTGACCTCTATATGACAAAACCTTTCCGCCCGCAAGAAGTTCTGGCTAAATCGCGAGAAGTTTTGGGATTAGTTAAGGTGACTTCTATGGCATCCCAAGAGTTATAAGAGGGGCAGAAGAATTTCAAATTCTGTTCCTTCGCCGAGATGCGATCGCAAATAAAATTCACCCCCGTGTTTTGCGGTTACGATTTGATAGCTAACTGACAAGCTCGTTTCCTTTGCCGCTCGTTTTTCCACCGTAAAAGATTCGCGGATGGCTTCCTGCATTGCCTCCGACATTCCCGGTCCATTATCCGAAATCGCGATCGAAACCCAACGTTCTGGAAATTCCGAGTCTGGAACTGGGCGCGATTTCACCTGTGTTGTAACTGTAATGGTCGGTTTGACCGTGCGAGCAGGCCTCGCTTCAAAATCTTCGCTGACGGCATCTTCGAGTAATACATCGATCGCATTTGTCAAAATATTCATGAAGACTTGGCTGAGTTGACCGATATAACAAGTCACGGGCGGCAAGCGATCGTAATCTTTAACTAATAAAATCTCGCTGCGCAAGCGATTTTTGAGTAAAACGACCAAACCATCCAAACAAGCATGGATATCCGCAGGCTTTGGGTAAACTTCATCGACATGGCAAAAATTTTGCAAGCTTGCGACTAGGGTTTTAAGGCGTTTTGCACCACTGGTAATGCTTGCAACCACTCGAGGAAAATCTTCCAGCAAAAAGTCCAAATCGAGTTCTTCTTTCAAGCGTTCGATGGATTCTGGAGTTTCCTCGTAGCAAGCATCGTAGGCCGCGATTAATTCTAACAAGTTATTGCTGTACTGCGAGACGTGAGCGAGGTTGCCCCAGATGAAACCGACCGGATCGAGAATTTCGTGAGCCATACCGTCTACTAAACGCCCCAAACTCGCCATCTTTTCGCTTTGCAGGGTTTGTACTTGCGTGCGTTCGTAGCGGACTTGGGTTTCAATACCGCGAATTTGCCAAGCTGCTAGATTGAGGTGGGCGAAGTCGAGTAGTCGATAGGTAGAAGAGTTGATTTGGACGACAATCGGGTCGAGCAACAGTAAGGATGCTCGCTTTAAAACTCGTTTTGAGGTTTCTAAAATGGTGGTGTTGCTGGGAAATATCAGCAGTTCCGGGCAAATATAGGCGTAGAGAACTTGTAAAGGTCGCGGGAGAAATAATTCGAGACCTCTGGGCAAAAAGAGATATTCCATCAGTTTTCGACGGGAGATGGGACCGACAAATCGGCCGTTTTCGGTAAGAATTGCGCCGGGAAGGAGGGGCCATCGTTGGAGCAGTTCGACGAGATCCGAACCGAGGCAGGTAGACTCGATTTGTAGATCGCACAGAGGCAACTCGAGGAGAGTAGAGTTGACGGTTAAGTCGTGAAGTCCCTCAATCGGAAAGGGAGAAAAAAGAGATTCGGAACTCAAGTTGCTCTGCATTACTAATTCGTAATTTGTAGTTCGTAGTTCGTAATTCGTAATTCGTAATTCGTAGTTCGTAATTCGTAATTCGTAATTCGTAATTCGTAATTCGTAATTTATAACTTATAACTCATCATTCATCATTCATAACTCATCATTTTCAAAAATGAGTCGAGATCGCTTGTACTGGGCAGGTAGGAACGCACTGCTCGCAGACCACGCAGCGCGATCGCGCAAAATGGAGTCTAAAGGTTTCCGGCTCTAGCGTCAACGCTTCTGTCGGACAAACGCCAGTACACAAACCACAATCTATACAACTGCGTTCGTCAATATTAATCTCCCGACTAGCCAAAGCGACATGGATATGTCGGGCGCGCAACCATTCAATCGCGGCATCGATTTCGTCGATATCCCCTTGCAATTCCACGACTAATTTACCAATTTGATTGGGGGCAATTTGCGCTCGAATAATATTAGCCGCTACGTTGAAATCCTTCGCAAGTTGGTACGTCAAAGCCATCTGTACTGCACGCTTGGGAACGGTAAGGGTGACTCGTTTTTTCATGAGAGCGGTCTTCTGGAAATTAAGAATTCAAAATTAAAAATTAGAAATGTGAGAGAATTAAAGAATGTAGTTGATTTTAGGTTGGCTCGATTTCGATATGACTGAAAACTCTTCGCTTAAACCGACCGACAACGGCAGTCGGCTCCGCAATATCATTCTTGCGTTGGTGGCGGTAATTCTCAGTGTAGCGCTGTTTTTAGGTTTGCAATCGCAAACGGAGTCCGTCTCGCTACAAACGCAGGCAGAAGAGTCTACGCCGCTGGAGGTGGCGATCGCGAATGACAAGCCGACCTTAATCGAATTTTATGCCGATTGGTGTACGAGTTGTCAGGCGATGGCGGGGGATTTGGCAGAACTTAAGAAAGAATATGCCAGTTCTGTCAATTTCGTGATGCTCAATGTGGACAATAATAAATGGCTGCCGGAAATTTTACGCTATCGGATTGACGGAATTCCCCATTTCGTGTACCTCAATCGTAAGGGGGACGCAATCGCGCAAACGATTGGCGAACAACCCAGGACAATTCTCGCTGCCGATCTCGATGCTTTAGTGGCAGATGCTCCTTTACCTCATGCTAGTGCAACGGGTAAAACTTCTAATTTCAGCGCTCAAACGCAGCCTAAAGCTACCGCTGGAGAGGATCCGCGCAGTCACGGCGCGCAAGTTAAGTAGTAATTCGTAATTCGTAATTCGTAATTCGTAATTCATAACTCATAACTCATAATTCATAATTATTAAGTGATTGCTTTCAAAGCCGTTTCTAAGTCTTGCGTCAGCGTTGCGATCGCGTCTCGGGCAGCAGAACGGCTTTTTTGATACATCGTCCAACGCGCGCTAACAGAAATCGGCTCTGCGATAATCATCTTCGAGGTTCGCCAGCCCAAACGAGGACGGCGAGGGGTTTTTGTTCCTTTGAGGCGTTCGACGGTATCGAACAGAATGAGGGCGGTTTCAGCAAGGCGTTCGACAGTTGGTTCTTCTTGCACGTAACTTTGCGTTACCGCAACAAAACTTTCAACTAAACGCATATGTCGCATTCGCAAGTCGGCTTCTGCTGCCGTCCAGTTGGCTAAACCGCGATCGACGGGAGCTAATGCTTCCAAATCGGGGATATCTTCGCGATAAATTCGATGCCAACCCGCATTTTCAACCCGACGGCAGCGTTCGATGAGCGTGCCTTCCGGTTTCAACCCGAAGTAATCTTCGGAAACTTGCAAGGCTGTATTGAGGAGCGTTTGCAGTCGTTCGTGCAGTCCGCTTGCAGCATCTTGGGGGAGTTTGTACCCATACACCTTGCTGTAAAAGGCTTCCATCCGTTCGAGCAACGATTCCCCGAGGCGCAAGAGGCGATCGTAAAATCGGGCGGGGCGTTGGCTTTCCTCCACTGTAGCTCTGCTTTCCACCGGCAGTCCGAGATCGGCTTCTAACTGCGCGAATAACTCGTCTAGGGTCTGCCACGGTGGTTCGGGATAGGAATAGCGAATGCCGATGGGAACGATGAAGACTTCTTCGCTGCGGTTGGCTTTTTGCAAGTCTTCCACGCACCAAAACGCTAATTGCGCCCCTCCCGGTTCTAAGGGGCTGACGATCTCGCTATGCCCGTTGGTTGCGCCTTCTGGTGCAATTGCGAGGGGAAATTGCCCGTCGGTTAATAGTTCTCTTGCGGCGCGCATTCCTTGCCAATCGAGCTTTTTGCCGCGATGAATCGGACTGCCGCCCGCCCTGGAAAACATCCAACCCAACCACTTTCCCGCCCAAATCGTCATTCCGCGATCGTAGAGAAAGTGGCTGTGAACGGGCGGTTTGAGGGGAATCCCGCGATCGCGCGCTACTTTCGGGAGAGTGCGACAAACCAACTGAATCATCGAAAGGGGATCGTCTACTTCTGGATGGCGAAACGCCATCAGAAAGCGTACTTTACCCGCTTGAAACTGATGGTACAACTCGGCAAGAACTTCAGCATTTTCAACCTCAATGCGTCCGATTCCTGCGGGCAACCACGGGCGCAGGCGGTAGCGCCTGATAATCGGCAGCGCGGTAACAATCACTCGCGCCACCCAGGGCTGAAATTTGACGGGGATGAATTTAAGAGCGGGACGAGCGCGTTGCATGAATACAGCGAGTGATGGGATCGGCAAGCCGTAATCAGTAGGA
Organism: Oscillatoria sp. FACHB-1406; assembly: GCF_014698145.1. Lineage (NCBI taxonomy): Bacteria > Bacillati > Cyanobacteriota > Cyanophyceae > Oscillatoriales > Oscillatoriaceae > Oscillatoria > Oscillatoria sp. FACHB-1406. The sequence goes on from NZ_JACJSM010000023.1 coordinate 4,469, forward strand.
TAGCGCTCTACTGACGCTTTCGATCGCTTTCTAACGTTGCACCTTTATTTGAATTATGAAGTTTCTGTAGAGTTGACCTTTCTAGAGAGCAGGAAACCATCGATCGGTATTGTACTTGGCTACAATCGATACATAATATTGGGCGTTAAATACAGACGCGCTAACCGGCTTTAAAACTTTTTTTAACGGGGTGAAAGGGATATGAGGTCAATAGCTATCGCGTGCTTGCCCGGTTGCAGGGCGCAATTCCGTGCTTTCTCCGTAGCAACAACCGCGATCGCGGCTTTTTTCCCCTTTTTTCCGCTTTATGCTCAATCGATTGTAGCAGCGCCCGATGGTACGGGGACGCGGGTAGTGCAAACCGGCAATCTTTACACCATTGACGGCGGCACACAAGCTGGCGCAAACCTCTTCCAGAGTTTCTCAACTTTGGGACTGTCTCGCGAGGAAGTTGGCAATTTCCTGGCTTCACCAGAGGTTGAAAATATTTTGGGGCGGGTGGTTGGGGGCGAAGCTTCCACACTGGCTGGATTAATTCGAGTTAGCGGTAGCAATGCAAATTTGTATTTAATGAATCCGGCGGGGATCGTTTTTGCTGCCGGTGCGACGTTGGATGTAGGGGGAAGTTTTTTCGCAACGACGGCGGACGCGATCGCGTTTAATGGGGGTTGGTTCTCGAGCCGCGAAACGAACGACTATTCATCGTTAATTGGTTCTCCTAGCGGTCTGCTCTTTTCGGATCCACAAAATGGTGCGATTGTCAATACCGCAAATTTAGCAGTCGGTGCGGGCAAACAACTTCAACTGAGCGGCGGTATAGTTATCAATGCAGGAAGCCTTAGCGCTCCGGGCGGGAAAATTACGCTAGCGGCAGTACCAGGGGGAAATCTGGCTCGCATCGGCAGCGAAGGAAGTATTTTAAGCTTCGTTGTTGCCCCCACTAACCCAAACGATAGCATCTCGCCCTTAGAACTGCCGCAATTATTAGCCAATGTTCGCGATGCAACACAACTGCAAGTTTCTGACGATGGGCGCGTTTGGCTGACGGGAAGCGATGTCCCCTTAACGGTAGAAGGGGGAACGGCGCTGGTGGCGGGGACGTTAAACGTAGAATCTGAGGGAACGGGGGGCGCGATCGATATTTTGGGGCCGAAAATCGATGTGGTGGGAGCGAGTTTAAATGCGTCCGGCGGGGAGGGTGGCGGTACGGTGCGAATTGGCGGCGAGGTTCGGGGAAGTGGCGCGCTACCGAGGGCAGAAGTCACCGCGATCGATGCAAATTCGCTAATTCGCGCCGATGCGAAGACTCGCGGAGATGGAGGGCGCGTTATCGTCTGGGCGGATAATTTGACTCGTTTTCAGGGTACGATTAGCGCCCGAGGGGCGATCGCGCCGACGGTTGCCTCCTCGGATGGCGGTTTTGTGGAAGTATCGGGGCGGCAGGTTTTAGAGTTTCAGGGGCGCGTCGATACGCTTGCGCCGCAGGGTACAGTGGGTACGTTATTGCTCGATCCGAGCGAACTGGAAGTGGTAGCGGGGGGAAATATGCCTCCAGTGGGACAGCGTTCTTATATTAGCGCCGAACTGATTAACAGCGCGACGAGCAATGTGATTTTGCAAGCCAGCGATCGCGTTTTAATTAATGCAGCGATCGCGATTTCGACTTCAGGAGTCGGACTGGAAGCGCAATCTAACAATGGAATTTTTGTCAACGCCAATATCAGCACGAATAACGGCTTTGTTAAGCTCAATGCCGATGCGGATGGTATCGGGGGCGGTGCAGTGGCGATCGAGAATGCGACGATTTCCACCGGGGAGGGCGCGATCGCAATTGTGGGGCGCGGGCTGGACGGTACGGGCGGAACTGGCATTACCCTTAATAACAGCAGCCTCGCAACCACCAGCGGCAACATTACCCTCGAAGGAGTCGGCGCAACAGGCAGCCCGGGACAAGATCGCGCCGACGGATTGACGGGCGGCAAAAATAACCTCGGCGGTTCCGCAGGGCTAGCTGGCGGCAATGGGGGCGATGGCGGTGCGGGAATTTCCCTCACTAACAGCAGCATTTCTTCTACAACCGGCCTGGTTAGCTTAACCGGAACCGGCGGCGATGGCGGACAAGGGGGAATCGGCGGCGGCGGTGGCGGCGGCGGTAGTAATGTTAATAGTGCGGCATTGAGCGGCGGCGAAGGCGGTTTTGCAGGCGATCGCGGCGGACGGGGCAGCGCTAATGCTAACAATGGCTTGGGCGGCGGGATAGCAGGAAGTGCGGGCGGTGGTAACGGCGGTGGCGGTTTGGCAGTCGATCGCGGTGGCGGCGGCGGTGGCGGCGGCGGCACGGGCGGAACTGGGGGATTGGGAAGTGTAAATGATGTCATGAATTCCGGCGCTGTCGGTATCAGGGGCGGTGCGGGCGGCGGCGGTGCTTCCACCTTGACAAACGGCGGCGGCGGCGGTGGGAGTAACGGTTTCGGCGGCGGCGGCGGCGGTTCTAACCTCTTCAATAGTGGTGGCAATGGCGGACGGGGTGGACCGCAAGGGGGTAATGGCGGAGCGCCCGGTTTGAGCGGTGCTAGCGGCAACGTGGGCGTGGGTAATGGCGGAATCGGGACGGGCGGTGGTGCCAACGGGCAAGATGGCTTCGCCGACGGAAGGGGTGGTAACGGCGGCATCCAAAATCCTAATAACGGCGGCGGCGGCGGCGGTGCAGGGGGCAATGGCGGTGCGGGCGGCAATGGCGGCGTTGGCATTGCCCTGAATAGCGGTAGCATCACGACTGCACCGAATCAACGGGTGTTAAACGCGATCGGCGGTAGCGGCGGTGCGGGAGGAAATGGCGGCGGCGGCGGCGGCGGTGGACGCGGTGTTGGCGGTGGCGGCGGCGGTGCGGGGGGTAATGGCGGTAGCGGGGGTGATGGCGGTACGGGGATATTTCAGGGAGTCGCCTTCCAGTTTGTCATCCAAGAGCCTCTCCCTCCTGCGATCCCACCGACTCCAACTCCGGCTCCAACTCCAACAGTGCTGACAACACCCGCAATCCCAGGAAGCGCGATCGCAGATATTCCAAAAACCCTGCCCGCTTACCCCCAAGGGTTTCCAGAAGCGATCGTCAATCCTAAAGCTTCGGCACTCCCCGAAGTCCCCCTCGTCCTCGATTTAGAACCGTGCCAATCGTCCAATCGCGCCAGTCAGTTGTTAGGGCGTATGGTAGCAAATAACTCTGCTTTACGCGATCGCCTCTGCGCTCCTCTGCGTTGAACTCTCTACCCATAAATTGAGTTCTAGTATTTTATCCGCCCTCAAAAAAGATTGAAATTGATTAGTTATTGATAAGAAAGGGGCTGAGCTTGTGATAAAGAAAATTATTGTTGAAAATTGGAAAAGTTATCGTTATGCCGAACTCCCGCTCGACCCCTTAACAATTTTAATTGGGAATAATGCGAGCGGTAAATCAAATCTCATTGAAGCCTTGGAGTATTTGAGTCGTATTTCTCGTGGATACAGCTTAGGAAGCCCCTTTCAAGACAATCTAGTAGACGTTACTCCCCTTCGAGGTTCTATAGAGTTATTAACCTTTCAAAGACAACGAAAATTTTCGCTCTCTGCAATCGTGCAAGGCAATTCTTCTCAAGAATACACTTACAAAATCGTTATTTCTCCTGGACAAATATTTAGCATTCAGGAAGAATCGTTAGTTTGCAACACAGACGATCGTAATTTATTTAAAGTAGAAAAGCCCGGTTATGGTTTAGCAGAACAGAGGCTGAAAATAAAAATTGGCGACCCAAAACAAGAAGAACCTTATGTATCAAGTCGCTCTTTATTTAGGGGAGAAAGATCGATATTAAGCGATTTATCTTTTTTGAATCCTGAGAATCAAGGCATTCAAAAACTGTTTGATGAAATCAAAGAAGTCACCCTAATTCTAATTAGTGTTTTTACTTTGAGTCCAAGTCCAGAACGCATGAGAGGTTACTCGCACTTATCTGATGTTATAGCAGCAGATGCTTCTAATATTGCGGGTGTTCTGTCTATGCAATCATCAGAACAAGCCCAAGAGTTTAAAAACTTAATGACTCGTTACTTCCACAATTCTCAGGAAGGCGACATTCGAGAAATTTGGGCAGAACCTGTAGGACGGCTTAAAGAAGATGCAATGTTGTACTGTCGCGAACAGTGGCCCGGAAGTAAAACTTTTGAAGTGGATGCGCGAAGTATGTCAGATGGAACGCTTCGGTTTGTGGCTATTTTAACAGCACTATTAACCAGACCGAAAGGAAGTCAACTGATTATTGAAGATATCGATAATGGTTTGCATCCGACTCGATTTAAACAGCTTTTAGCTATGCTTAAAGAAATTGGCGAGAAACGAGAAATCGATGTATTAGTGACAACTCACAATCCTGGTTTTTTAGACGAACTCGATCCCGAACTAATCCCCTTCACTGTTGTTTGCCATCGAGATAGTGAAACAGGGGAAAGCAAACTGACGCTTCTCGAAGAGATCGACCATTTTGCAAAGTTATTTGCTTCGGCTTCTTTAGGTAAACTGGCGATTCAAGGCGCGATCGATCGGGGGGCAGAAAGGACAAAATGAGAAAAGTTTTGATTTTCGATACTTGCGTCCTTTGCGTTCTTTTAAAAATACCCAACATGGAAGAATGCGGTAAAGTACCGAATGATTGGAATTTTATTAAACTTGAGGAAAAATTAAAGCAAGAAGAAAGCCAAGAAACGGTTTTTGTCCTTCCGTTGGCTGCAATTATTGAAACGGGAAATCATATTTCTCAAGCATCATCTAAACGCCGGGAATTAGCAGAAAAATTTAACTAAATTGTTGGTAAGACGGCAAATGAGACTTCTCCTTGGGTAGCATTTGGGGAACAAACCGAACTTTGGAATAAACCGGGATTGGAAAAGTTAGCGAGTATGTGGGGAGAACAAGCTCACACTAAACTGTCTTTAGGAGATACAACAATTCGTATTTTGGGCGAGCATTATGCAAGAAAGGGCTATCAAGTTGAATTTTTAACGGGCGATGCTCAACTGAAAGCTTATCAACCCGAAACTAAATCAATGAAAAATCGCAGAAGTGACTCCTAAATCTTCTCAATAATTTTCATGATTTTCTACGATCTGACTTTCGCCTTGTCGTTAAAACTGCGATACTTCGCACGAAATAGAGCCTTTTTAACTATTGACCGTTCTAGATTGCTAAACTGAAAAAAATCACACCTTAACGCTAGATTATGCAGAAAAAAATAATGAAACTTAATCCCCTTATTGCAACCCCGGCATTGATTCTCCTTATGGGAATAGCGAACATTACACCATCTGCCCGATCTGAAGAAGTCTATATGGATGGCAACTGTCGCCATGATCCTAACTTAGAAAGCGATGGGGATCGCTTTACTGTTTTCTATGGTCGTAAATTTATCGTTAATAATCAAACCTATTGGTTGTATGCTGCTCAATATCAAGATGGATCTGCCATCTTTTGTGTGTCTCGCCCTGACTTCAATCGACCTCAAATGATTCGGTCTGAAGAAATCAACAATCACTTTATCGAAAAAGTTGAGCAGGATGGGAATAACAACCCTATGTTTTATGTTCAAGTGCGAGAAGGACAGAATAGTAATGTCCCATTGGTTAATTATCGGTTGAATCTTAGCAATCCTAATCGCCCGGTTGTCACTTATCTTTCCACGGAACAGTAGGCTTGCTACTGCTTCAAGATATTCCTCGCACGAAATCGAGGAGAAGGTGCGCTAATTCTAATTTACTGCGAGAGGACATTTCCTGCTTCCGACCGTGGCGATCTATGAAAATGGCTTGGTTGGTTTCGCTGCCGAATCCGGCGTTGGGGAGGTCGATGGGGTTCGCCGCGATCGCGTCTAGGTTCTTTCGCTCCAATTTTTCCATCGCAGGCTTGACAATATCACCTGTTTGTGCAGCAAATCCGATTAAGCGTTGGTGCGGTTGTTTTTGCTGGCCGAGTTGAGCGAGGATATCGGGAATCGGTTCTAAATCCAGCATTGGCGGAATTTCGTGTTTGGGGACTTTATAGGGCGTATACGTCGCGGGCTTAAAGTCGCCGACAGCCGCCGCCATCACCGTCCAATCGGCGCTCGGGAAGCAGTCGAGCATGGCTTGTTGCATTTCTGCGGCACTGCCGACGGGAATAATCGCAATGGAGGAGGCGAGAGATTCTTCGAGTTCGACAAGCGGCGCGCAGACTAAAGTCACTTTCGCGCCCCGGAAGAAGGCGGCTCGAGCGAGGGCAATCCCCATTTTTCCGGTGGAGGGGTTACCGATGAAGCGAACGGGATCGAGATGTTCGCGCGTTCCTCCGGCGCTAATTAAGATGTGTTTGCCGGTTAAGTCGCGCCGTCCCTGGGTTAAGAGGATCGATTGAATCGCGGGTAAGAAGGCGGCAGGTTCTGCCATGCGTCCCGCGCCGAAGCGATCGCACGCCAGCAGTCCGGTTTCGGGGCCGATGCTATGATAGCGTTTATCTTGAAATAGTTGTTCCCAGTTGCGTTGAACGGAAACTTGTTCCCACATTTCCGTATTCATTGCCGGTGCTAATAAAATCGGGCAACGGGAGGCGAGGACGGTGTTGGTTAAAAGATTATCGGCTAAGCCGTTGGCTAATTTACCGAGCATATTGGCTGTCAGCGGCGCAATGACGAAGAGTTCTGCCCATTCGCCGAGTTCGATGTGTAAGGGGCGGGAATGGACGGGCTGCCAAAAATCGCGATCGCAGTAAGCCCGGTGTCGGCTTAAAGTCGAGACAGTTAGGGGCGTAATAAATTCTGCTGCGCTCTGCGTTAAGATAACGCGGATTTGCTCGCCCCGCTTAAACAAAGTCGAAATGACTTCGCAGATTTTATAGGCGGCAATACCGCCGCCTATTCCAATCAGAACTCTTTTTCCTGCGGGCATCGATCAAGCTTCGTCGTAGGCTTCAATATCGAGGAGATAGAGGTAGGGTTCCACCAACTCGGCGTGTTGAAACGCGATCGCGCGCAACAAATGCCAGTCTGCTAAAGCTTCAAAAGGATTCGAGTAATCGTCCTGTTCCAAGCGAGTTGCTAGTTTCGCCACCTCATCGGCTGTGACGCGATCGAGGTCTTGTTGAGACAAACTCAATGTTTCCACCATTCCCCGCCCTCCAAATAATTACCACTATAGACCATTGCTCCTCGCCTTATTTTAACGCGATCGGTAACATTGGGAGGTCAGAGCCAATCGGATTGAGAGTCAATAACTCATACCTCTTTTACAAAAATATTCTTAACAAATGTCCTTATACCAATTCTCCGAGTTCGGACGACACATCTTGAGGCTGAAACCCCTAATATATCTAGGTTTCTTCATTTTTAATTTTTAATTTTTAATTTTGAATTGGTATTACTCAATCAACGCGCGATCGATTTGCAATCTCCTCTAACTCAGTTTTTTTACTTTTTAATTTTTAATTTTTAATTCCAAATTCAAACTTTGCCTATATGCTTAAAATAAAAATCGCTACCCAACAAAGACCATGAGCAATGTAGAAACGAACGGGAAGCCAGAAACCCCAACCGTCGAAACTCATACAACCCGAGTCCGCCCTTGGGGGAACGTGACGATGCTCGAAGAAGGGGAACGCTATCGTATTAATCGCATTGAAGTCAATCCCGGACATCACATCAGCACCCAGATGCACTACCACCGCAGCGAACATTGGGTTGTCGTGTCGGGAACCGCAAAAGTAATTTTTAACGGTCACGAAGAACTCCTGATTCAAAAGCAGTCTACCTACGTTCCGATGAACACTGCCCACCGCGTCGAAAATCCGGGGGTCATTCCTTTGGTAATGATTGAGGTGCAGAATGGGGAATATCTAGGCGAAGATGACATCATTCGCTTCGAGGATTACAACGAGGCGCAGGACGCACTCGTCAGTTAATTCAGATGGAGGATGGGGGAATGGTGAATTATGAATGATGAATTATGAATTATGAGGGGTGACGAGGGGACTGGGGGACGGGGGGACGGGCGAATTATGAATGATGAGTGATGAATTATGAATTATGAGGGGTGACGAGGGGACGGGGGGACGGGGGGACGGGCGAATTATGAATGATGAGTGATGAATTATGAATTATGAGGGGTGACGAGGGGACTGGGGGACGGGGGGACGGGCGAATTACGAATTACGAATTACGAATTACGAATTACACCCGTGCTAGCGACCGGCGACGGGCTGGTGAGTTTGAACGACAGTGCTGCCGTTATAAACCACTAGGGGTAAACCGGCTCGATCGCTAATCGCATTGAGCGCGCGTTCAAATCCGTAAACGTGCTCTAACAGTTGCACCTGGGTTTTAGCATCGCGCTTACTTTGAGCGGTTGCGGCGGAGGTACGAACCCGATAAACGTAAGTTGGCGTTAGGTACACCTGAATAACCTTTTGGTCAACAGTAAAGTTACAAATCTTCGTGTTTTGGGTGCAGAGTTGAGCGAGATCGGTGCGAATTTGCTGAAGTTTCATGGCAGTTTGGAGCGCTGCTTCAGCTTGACTCAGTTCGGTGCTGTAGGTTTTAGTGAGGGCTTTAGCGCGAGGTGCAAAAAAGCTTTGCTCGGAAATCTTATTAAGGATGCTAATTGCCTCGCGCCAAGAAATAACAGCAGCAGACCATTGATTTGCGTTTTCAGAAGCTTTAGCGTTTTTCCCTAGCTGTTCGGCTTTGGCTATATCGTCCTTCGCTGCATTTTCTTGCGTTCGGCGATCGCGCACGGCGGAAATTTGCGGCAAATATCCCCGCAAAGTATCCTGTGCTTCCGTATAAGCGGTACTCGTTTTAGGAACGCTCTGAAGGCGGCTCGAAACTTGCTCCCACATGGTTTCCGCCAAGCGCAATTGCTCGAAATCCGTCGCCAACTGTTGCCGAACTTCTGCCGTTTTTGCCATTTCTTTTGCGGCGCTCAAGTTTTCCCGAGCTTCGCGTTCTAAGGCAAGCCCCTGTTCGACAATGCCCAAATTGCGCTGATATTCGCCCAACTTGCGCTGAACCAACTCACCGAACTCGCTCTCGCCGCTGAGGGATTGGAGTTGCGCGATCGCCTCTTGCCAAAGTTGTTGGGCTTCTTCCCAGCGTGCGGGGGGTAACGGCGGATTTTGGGTAACATTCCCCGCGCGTGCTGCTGTTGTCATTGCCGAAACCAGGCTATCCCAACCCCGCGCAGTCTGTTCGTATTCTGCGAGTAGAGCTTGGGCTTCGTTACGATATCCCGACCAGGAGGGAATCGATCGCAACATCCGCAACGAGCGATCGAATTGCTGGCGCGCCACGATAATCGCCTGTCCCGAGGGGGGCGAGTTCGCAGTTTCGAGGGATTGCTGGGCTAACTGACGCGCGAAGGTTATTTCTGGACAGCCACGCAGGACGCAAGGGCGGCTTAGCAAATAAAGACTCAGCAAGAATACCGACAGACCGAATCCCGTTCCCCACATCGCGATCGGCAGCCAAGCGGGAGGATCGGAGGGTTGGGAATCCGCTTCGGGAGGGGTTTCTCTCAGTCCCGCGCGCGCTTCCGGCAATTCCTCAAAATCATCAAGGGCAATCTCGTCTTCGGCGGCCAACTCCGAAGTATCCTCCGCCGAGTGCGTCGGGGATTTGACTTTGACAATATGAAAAGCATAGGGTTGTTGTTGTCCCTGCATTCGCAAGTAAATTAGCCCCGTTGCTCCTGCCGTCGCGCCCGATTCCTTAAGGAGTTGCTCGAACAGGCGAAAAGCTTGATGGGGATAAGCTAATACGGGCGGGTGATGCTCGATCGTTAGCACTAGCGTCCCTTCCCGGAGATAGCAGCGGGCTTGGAGGGGAACCATTTGTGGGAAGCGCTCTTGGAGTTGCTGTTGGCACAATTGCTCTAGAGCTACAAGATCGATGGCGGGGGGCGCTGTTTTCTGCATGACAACAACAATGATTTTGCTGTAGTAGTTTAGTTTATGCCTTTTTTGTCACTTGAATGAAAACATTAAGCTTAAAGGAAGTCGATCTTTTTATACAAATCGAAATTAGGAATGGATTTACTAGAGTATCAAGCTAAAGAACTTTTTCGGGAAGTGGGCATTCCGGTTCCACCTTCTCAATATATCAATGACCCGAGACAAATGCGGCAGTTGGCGTTGTCTTATCCTTTAGTGCTGAAATCCCAAGTTCGGGCTGTTGGGCGCGCGAGGGCGGGGGGAATTCATTTTGTCGAGAATACGATCGATGCGATCGCAGCGGCGCGGGCGATTTTCAGTTTGCCGATTCGGGGACAGTTCCCGCGCTTGCTTTTAGCCGAAGCGCGTTACCCGGTGCAACAGGAACTCTTTTTAGCCGTCGCGATCGATTATCGGCTTCAGCGTCCGGTGTTGCTGGGGGCGGCGGCGCAAGATTTGAAGGGGAAGGGCGCGAGCAAGCGTTTAAAGAAGGTGACGATTGATGGGGATTTTTCTCCGTTTTACGCGCGCCGCTTAGCACTCGCGATGGGGCTGCAAAAAGAGGCGATCGCGGCGGTTTCAGGAGCGATCGCTAAAATGTATTATCTTTGGGAGAGCAAAGACCTTGATTGCGTTGAAATCAACCCCCTCGGGTTAAATGAGGGCGGCGAAATCATGGCGCTCGACGGCAAGATTACCGTCAACGATGAAGCAATTGCTCGCCATCCGGAGCTTTTAGCGCTGGCTGAGGCGGTGCAGGAAACGGAAGAGAAGGCAGCGGCGGCTGGGTCGTTGCATTGGTTCGAGAAAGGGGGCAAAATCGGCATTCTCTGTAACAGTTTGGGGGCGGGAATGGTTCTGTGGGACTTGTTGCAGCAACATAAGGGGAAACCCGCCGGCTGTTGGGCGATTGGGGCGGCGACGGGCGATCGCGTCCTCGATCCGAGGGAGTTTGCCGGTGCGATCGCAACTGGTTTGATGCAATTGCAGGAAAATCCGAAAATTGAGGTCATTTTGATCGATCTTCTCGCTAGTACGGTTTTTCTGGACGCTTTTGTCGATCGCCTGCTGGAATTGCACTCATCCAACGAATTGGGAGCGCGTCCGCGTTTGGTGGCTCGTTTAGTAGGCGAAAATGCTGCCAGTGCGATCGCGAAGCGCTCGAGGAACGACATCGCGCGCTTGGAATCCTTGCCGATTATTTGGGAGGAAGACTTGGATGAAGCCGTTGCACGAGCGATCTCGCTTTCTTAAAATTCTGGTAAACTGCACTTTCTTCTACAAACCTCGCCCTTAAAGGGACGGGGATTGACTAAATCTAATGATCTTTACACCTCATCAAACCGTATTGGTGCAGGGGATATTGACTCCCCTCGGTCGGGACTGCGCCGAACGAATGAAAGCTTACGGTACGAATGTTATTGCCGGAACGAGCGCAGGTTGGGGAGGGGAAACTTTCCAAGAGATTCCCATCTATCATTTGGTTGAAGATGCGATCGCAGCTAGCAGCGAGATTGCCACCAGTGTTATCTGCGTGCCGCCCTACGAAGTTCTCGATGCTGTCCTCGAAGCAATTGCGGCGGGCGTGCGCCAACTCATCATTTGTACTTGTAGCGTTCCCCCCGTCGATATGCTACGCGCGATTGAGAGAGCGCGCTGCGTTGATGCTCTCATCCTCGGTCCCGGTAGTGCTGGCGTTATTCTCCCCGGAGAGGTTCTCATCGGTACGCTCTCATCATCCTGTTATCATCCCGGTAATGTCGGCATTATTGCTCGTACCGATAATTTGATGGATGCGATCGCTTGGGAACTCGCCCAGGCTAAATTGGGACAGTCACTCGCGATTAATTTAGGGACGGCGGCGATTGTCGGTTCTGGGTTCCAGGAATGGTTGCCTATCTTAGAGCGCGACAAACGCACCGAAGCCATCGTCGTCCTCGATCTCGATGCAAGCGGGAACAGTGCGGATCTTCTCGAAGCCCTTGGAGCCGAACTCCAAAAGCCCGTCGTTGCGTTTATCGCTGGCACTCATCTGCCCTATCCCGAAAGCCACAGCGATGGTGCTTTTATCTTAGCGGACTATCTGGCGCGATCGGCTTTAAGTTCCAATCGTGCTGAGGCAAAAGTTACCGCACTGAAAAAAGGAAAAGTGACAGTTGCCAATCGTCCCTCGCAAGTGGTCAGTTGTATTAAGAAGATCTTGCGGAAAAAGGGAGATCTGTCTTAAGCTAACACCCATCTCCTTCTACTAGAAATTATCAATTTACCCTATGAATCAAGCTGAATTTTTGACTCAGATCGATGAAATTGTCGCGCAACATCACTTACTCCAACATCCCTTCTACCAAAGCTGGACGGAAGGCACATTGTCCTTGACAAGCTTGCAAGAATATGCTTGTGAATATTACCATCAAGTTCGCAATTTTCCGACTTATGTAAGTGCGACTCATGCAGCTTGCGACGACTTAGAAATTCGTCAAATGTTGTTGGAAAACTTAATGGAAGAAGAGCGCGGAAATGCCAACCATCCCGAATTATGGTTGCGTTTCGCTGAGGGATTGGGAGTAGCGCGCGATCGCGTCTTAGATCGCGACTACCACGAAAAAACCCGCGAATCCGTGCGCGTCCTCAAAACCCTCGCGCGCAGCGAAGAACCCGCTCGCGGATTAGCCGCACTCTACGCCTACGAATCGCAAATTCCCGAAGTTTCCACCACCAAAATTGCCGGACTGAAGGAGTATTACGACGTTGATTCCGATCGCGCCTTGTCTTTCTTCAGCGTTCACGAAAAAGCTGACGAAATTCACAGCCAAATGACTCGCGAAGCCTTGGCTAAATTGTGCCAAACCGAAGCGCAACAACAACAAGCCCTCGAAGCAACGAAAGAAGCCGTTGTTGCCTTGAACTTGTTGTTAGATGGCGTTTACGAAAGCTATTGCTAATCCCGATTCTAAAGGTAAGGGCATAGCAATGCTATGCCCTCTTTAAATCTTACTGATTTAACACATCTTTTTTGTGTTGGGGAGCCGCAGCAATTGCAGCGACTTCTGCTAGTTGTTCCTCAGAAACTCCCATCTCTTTTAACGTTTCCAGCAAATTTTCTGCCACAGCATCGAAATGTTCGCTATTTAAACCTTGCTGCTCGACTAATTCTTGATGGGCTTCGCGCATATAGCGCCCGTCATATTTGTCAGTCCCGCCGAAAGCATAGGTGAGAAAGGCTTTCTGATGCGCTCGCTGTTTGACCATATCGGTGTTAGCGAAGAAGTGCTTGATACGATTGTCTTTCAAAACGCGATCGTAGAATTTATCGACAGCAAGATCGACAGCGGCTGCACCGCCTAATTTTTTATACAAAGTGGTCATTTTTTTTGCTTTTGTTGAAAGTTGCTCGATCGCAATTAAACTCAAAATCGAAGATTAACGCTTCCCTGTTTCTAGAAGCTTGGAAAACTCCGATATCGTTCAGCTTAGGAGAAACGCGCTTGTAAAGCTTTGACTTAAGTCAAATCCACTTGGGGAAAACAAGCTAAGATAGACTACTTGTATGTTCGCTGGCTTTAGGAGGACTGTCCACCTCATCCTACTCTCAATCTCGCGCTCTCTGCGGTGAAATGAGGATGAAAGAGATGCGCGAAGCGGTGGGGACGAGATCGTACTCCCTGCTATACCTCGAAGAGCGATCGCGATACTTGAGACTGTCGAATAATAGACAACAAAGTTCCCATCTTGAGTTGCTTATGGTTTGGAATCGGAACTGTAATTGTTGTTTCTTCCGTGCGCTTTTGCATGGCAATATGACTGCCTCTCTGTCGAACCCGCACAAAACCTTATTGCTCTAAAAGTTTACAAACTTCCAAACCTGAAAAGGTTCTGAGCTTACCCAATGTTAACCTCCAGTCGGGTAATAAAGACTTCTAATTTCAGTCGAGAAGCAATTTCTGTCGGGTCTGCTACTTCAAAAAAAAGTTCAATCGCCTCAATCAAATTTTTTCGGGCATCTTCTACCGTTTCGCCTTGACTAGCGATGTCGAGTTCGGGACATAGCGATACATAGCCGTCGTCTTCCCGTTCGATTAAAGCGGTGAATTGCTGACTTTGCTTCATTCCAAATCTCCCTGCTCCCACATTCGACACTTGTAGCGGAGGTTGTGTCTTTGATACAGCAGTAATATAGCAGAATTCGGACAAGAATGCTTGCACGCCCGTCGGGTTCTTGTTTATGCGATCGCCTTGTGAAATCATCGCCCCCCGCGATCGCTCTGAAGAGAAATGCCCGCCTCATTTTACTCGAAATCTCGCGCTCTCTGGTGAAATATAGGACGCGAGCTTTAACGCGTGAAATAACTGCGAAAAGATGCTGGTTCAGCAGCGTGGAGAAAGAAAACTCGATAATGCTTCGACTTCAGTCAAATTCGCTTGGGGAAAACAAGCTAAGATAGACTACTTGTATGCTTCGAGATGCTAATGCGCGCACGCGAAACTCACCCCCTACAACGCCTCCTCCACTACGGACGCAACTATCGCCCCTTAATTTGGCAGGCGACGATTTGTTCGATTCTCAACAAATCTTTCGATCTCGCGCCGCCGGTTCTCATTGGGGTGGCAGTGGATGTGGTCGTTAATAAGAAGGATTCCCTAATCGCGCGTTGGGGAATTACCGATACGTTCCAGCAACTCCTGATTCTCACTCTCCTCACCGCCCTAATTTGGGCTTTAGAATCGATTACGGAGTACGCTCACAATCGCCTCTGGCGCAATTTAGCACAAAATGTTCAGCACGATTTGCGCCTGGATAGCTACAGCCACCTGCAAGATTTAGATTTAGCCTTTTTTGAGGAAGGCAGTACCGGCGGCTTGCTGTCGATTCTCAACGACGATATCAACCAACTCGAACGCTTCCTCGATGTCGGTGCGATGGAATTGCTGCACCTTTCAACAACGGTGGTGGTTATCGGGATTGGGTTTATGTTCGCCGCACCTAATGTGGCTTGGATGACGATGCTTCCCATGCCAGTTATTATTTGGGGATCGATCGCGTTCCAAAAGCGCCTTGCACCTCGTTACGCAGAGGTTCGCGAAAAAGTCGGTTTCCTCAGCAGTCGTCTGGCGAATAACATTAGCGGTATCCTCACGATTAAAAGCTTTACCACCGAACGCTACGAAATCGAACGGTTGCGCGTCGAGAGTGAAGCTTACCGCAAAAGCAACCACCGCGCGATCGTTCTGAGTTCTGCTTTTGTGCCTTTAATTCGCTTTGCCATTTTATTCGGTTTTACGGCAACGCTGCTCATCGGCGGAATGAAAGCGGTTGATGGCACTCTAGCGGTAGGAACTTACAGCGTCCTGGTATTCATGACCCAGCGTTTATTATGGCCGCTGACGCGCCTGGGGCAAACGCTGGATTTATATCAACGGGCGATGGCTTCGACGAATCGCATTATGGACTTGCTGGATACGCCCATCGCCGCCCATCCAGGAACGCTTTCTCTGCCTTCCGTTCGCGGTGAGGTTAAGTTCGAGAATGTTACCTTCGCCTACCGCAACCGCGAACCCGTTATCAAAAACCTCTCGCTGCACGTTCCGGCGGGGAAAACCATCGGTGTTGTCGGGGCGACGGGTTCGGGAAAAAGTACGCTGGTGAAGTTGTTGTTGCGCCTGTACGAAATTCAGGAAGGCACGATAACGGTGGATGGGGTTGATATTCAGCAGGTGAATTTATACGATTTGCGCCGTTCGATGGGGTTGGTGAGTCAGGATGTATTTTTGTTCCACGGTTCGGCGTTGGAGAATATTAAGTATGGCAGTCCGGAGGCGACGTTGGAGGATGCGATCGCGGCTGCTAAAATTGCCGAAGCCCACGAGTTTATCGATAAGTTACCCCAAGGTTACGATACCATCGTCGGCGAACGCGGTCAAAAGCTCTCCGGCGGTCAACGCCAGCGCCTCGCCATCGCCCGCGCCATTCTCCGCAACCCGCCGATTTTAATCCTCGACGAGGCGACTTCTGCGGTCGATAATGAAACCGAAGCCGCGATCGCGCGTTCCCTCGAGCAAATTACCCAACATCGTACTACAATCGCGATCGCCCACCGCCTCTCCACCATCCGCAACGCCGACTGCATCTACGTCATGGAATACGGGCGCATTGTCGAGCGCGGCACTCACGAAGAACTCTTGACAAATAACGGAATTTATGCAGGGCTATGGCGCGTGCAAACGGGGGAATTGAGTCGCACTTTACATCGCTAGTCGCACTCGTCATAACATTCTCGGAAGAATATTATAGAGTAGCAGGATGGACGCAAGCGATCTCGCTCTAGCTGGTAAGTTGCGAATCGAGCGCGATCGTTAGAATTCAAAGCCAAACATCTAGGGTTGGAGTGCTTAACATTTATGCGGATCGAAAAAATTTCCGTTAAAGGTTTATTTGGAATATTCGACCATGTTATCCCATTAAACATGGACGAGCAAATGACTATAATTCACGGTCCAAACGGATTTGGCAAAACGGCAATCCTGAAAATGATAAACGGTCTCTTCAACTGTCAATACTCGATTTTTCAAAATATTCCATTTTTAGAGTTTGAGCTACAATTTGATAACGATAACAGAATACGAGTTTCCAAAGACAAAGAGCGTCATAATAAAGCTAAAAAAAAGAATCAGATATTATGTGAGTTTTATGAAAATCTATCTTCATCATCGCCTAAACAGTTTTCTCTCACGGAAAATGTAAAGGATAAAGAACGTGGTTTTCCTATCGATATTCTCGATGATGTTATCCCAGAAATTAGCAGAGTTAGTGCTAGAACCTGGAGATATATGCCGACAGGAGAAACTCTTTCATTTAATGAAGCAGTGGCACGTTTTGCGGATGCTTTATCCATTAAAATAAAGTCTAGTGGAGAACCGGAATGGTTGGAATTGGTAAAAAGCAATGTTCGTGTTCGTCTGATTGAATCTCAACGTTTATTAAATGTAGCTCGTCATCAATCTTCACGATATTACACCGAAACGCATTCAATGTTACCAACCGTCTCTGCTTACTCGGAGGAAATTTCCCAACTCATACAATCCAAATTAGCCGAATATGGCACTACATCGCAGTCCCTCGATCGCACCTTTCCGGCTCGCGCGATCGCGCAGCATAACACGACTCAATTAACAGATGAAAAACTGCGCGAACAACTTAACGAACTCGAACAGACGCGCTCTCGTTTAATCGAAGTCGGTTTATTAGATAAAGACGATAACTCGGATTTTCAGATTCAGTCTCAGAATATTGATGAAAGTACAAAGAGTATTTTATCAGTTTATGTTGATGATGTTGAAAAAAAACTTAAAGTCTTTAATGAAATTGCGGACAAAATATATTTATTGAGAAGTATCATCAATAAAAAATTCTCTTATTCTTATAAAGAAATTAATTTTAACAAAGAAAAAGGATTTGTTTTTAAAACCTTATATCCAAACTCCCTCTCTAACGAAAATACACTCTCTCCGACTGACTTATCATCCGGGGAGCAGCATGAGTTAGTTCTCCTTTACGAACTTCTATTTAAAGTAAAACCTAATACTTTAGTTCTCATTGACGAACCAGAACTTTCCCTTCATGTCGGCTGGCAGTCTAAGTTTCTAGAAGATTTGCAAGAAATCATTAAACTCGCCGATTTAGATATTTTAATGGCAACTCATTCACCCGACCTGATTCAAGACCGCTGGGATTTAACAGTGGAGTTGAAAGGGCCGGAAAAATGAGAGAATTTTTGTCTGCTGACCGCGAAGCGAATGCAATTAGGATGCGGCGCAGCACATTTTCGGGAACTTTTCTCCTTTTAGAAGGACATTCCGACAAAGTTTTTTATGACCGCTTCATCGACCGAGATATTTGTGTTTCTATTGTTCTGAATGGAAAAGTTCGAGTTATTGAGGTTTTAGAAATTTTAGAAAATTCTAGTTTCCCTGGCATTCTTGCCATTGTTGATGCCGACTTCGATCGCGTCGAAAATGTCAATCGAGCTAGCCCCAATCTTTTGCTGACCGACACGCACGACATTGAAACCCTGTTACTCGATTCACCGGCTCTGGATAAAGTTTTATTGGAGTTCGGTTCGGAGGAAAAAATCGCTAAGTTCGGCAGAGATATTAAAACTGTCTTGATTGAAGCTGCACTTCCCATCGGCTGCCTACTTTTAGTTTCAAAAATAGATGGATTAAACTTAAAATTTGAGGGAATCGGATTCAGTAAGTTTATTGATGAGAAGACCTTACGAGTAAATGAATTGAAACTTATTCAAGAAATTAAAAATAAATCTCAACTACCGGCATTAAGCACTGAAGGTCTACAGCAAAAATTAACGGCTCAAAAAAGCCTATGTTACGATTGCTTGCAAATCTGCTGTGGTCATCACTTAGTTGAAATTTTATCTTTCAGTTTGCGTAGAACCTTGGGTTCGGCTAAAGCTGATGATGTCAAGACTGACTATCTCGAACGCAGCTTAAGGCTTGCTTACGAAGCAACTTACTTTTACACGACCGGAATTTACCGTTCCGTGCAAATCTGGGAAACCAATAATCAGCCGTTTCGGGTTTTATAAGCCCGAGCGCTAAGTTATTCGTGTAGCAACATTTTGCTCTCTATTGACTGTTCGCGAAGAGCGATTCGGAAACCATCCCTAATTTCGACCCTTTAATCGAGTCGATGGGAAGTTTAGTTGATTCGATCGCGTAACTGCTGCTCTAATTCAGTAATGCGATCGCGCAGAGGAGCTATCATCTCTTCCACTTCGGTTTCTGAATAGCGAATCGGAATGTGTTGGGGACAGTTCTCGCTGGTTGCTTCCACATGGAAAAGAATGGCTCTTTCGATGTTAGCGGGATACCCTGGAACTTGCAATCGTGCAATTAATTCTGCATCCCCTTCAACAAAACTCGCTCTGCCCCAGAGTTTAATCCGTTTGCGGTGACGATAATCCATCAAAAATAGAAAGGCTTTATCGTTGCTGGAAAGATTGCCGACTGTAATGTATTGCACGTTGCCCGAAAAATCAGCAAAGCCCAATGTCTTTTCATCCAATACTTTGAGGAATCCCGGCGTACCCCCCCGAAACTGAATATAGGGATAGCCATTGGAACTGACCGTTCCCAAATAAAATCCATCCAGTCGAGCGATCGTTTCCTCAATTTTTGGGGTAATCGTATCGTTCGCTGCACCATTGGCAATATATTTCTCGTAGGTTTGACGAGACCCCCTTTGTTCCTGGGCGGCTTTGACTTCGGGCGTAAACGCAATTTCTCCAAATTTGCGAGGCATTAGACTCTCCTAAGCGGCAATCGATTCATCAACTTTTCGTTAAGAACTCTAGAGAGCGAAAGAGGGCTTAAAGCGATCGCGAATTAATTGTCCATTATCAATTAATCCTAGCCGCCCTGGGTTGCCTCGCGATCGCCAGAAGCCTGATAAGTCACTGTTTCAACCGCGCCCGGTTGCCCGAGCGGTTTCGCTTGTTCGTTGTTGTAAGCAATCACCACGCCCCCCGCATTCCCCGCGCGAATCACTAACTCTTGTTTCGCTTCCCACTTCCGCTGCTCCCCTTTCTGCAACGTTCCTTCAAACGTCGTTTTGCCATCGGCAACCACTTGCAACCAGCAATCATCCTTCAGCGTCATATCGACGACGACGGGCTGCCCCGAGGGCGGTTGTACGTTAGAAACGGGCGTAGCTTTCGGAGCGCTTTGCTCTGGGTTTGGGGCGGGTTTTTCGGCGAGCTTCGTCTCGTTTTTCGGTTTGGTTGTGGGTGCAGACTGCTGTGAAGGCGAAGTTTGGGCAACTTCTGACGGGTTGCGCCCGAGCCAGTAAGATGCGCCGCTAATCGAAGCCACTAACGCTACAACATAGACAAAGTAACCGGGAAAAGAACGATGTTTGGAGAAACGGACGTTTTTCCAAGTCGGAGTAATCCCAGCGAGTGTGTCTCCGGCAGGTAATTGATTGGCAATTTCATCGCCGTTTAGCTCCAAGGCTTCAGCGTAACGCTTAAGTAAGCCTTTAAGGTAAATAGACTGAGGTAAAACCTCTAGTTCCTTTTGTTCGATGGCTTGCAGAAGCCGCAGCGAAATGCGAGTTTCTGTGGAAATTTGCTCGAGAGGAATCTTTCGCGCTTGTCTGACTGCGCGCAGATGGGATCCTAATTGCTCGATTTTTTCTACTTGGTCGGGTTGAAAATGAGATTTTTTTAGCATACTGTAGCTCTCCTTTAGCATCTAGTGGTCAGTCGCTATAGCGTCAAGTCGAGGTTGAAGAAGATTTAAAACATTTAATTTCAAAGCTTTTTAAAAAACGAAACTCGCCTCGGGGCAAGATAGCACCATTTGGGGGTTGCAGTTGAATCGGACCGATCGCAGTACGATGAAGTTTGATGACTTCGTGACCCAGTTCGCTAGCAACTTGACGAATTTGCCGATTTCTGCCTTCATTGAGTACGATTTTTAACAGGGTGCGCCCTTGCCGCGAAGTCAGTACCTCCACCCGCGCGGGTAAGGTCGGTTTTCCCAGCAGCATTATGCCTTGTCGCCATTGTTGTAAGACCTCTTCGCTCGGATATCCTTCTACCCACACTTCGTAGGTTTTTGGTAAATGGGCGCTCGGATGGGCAATGGCTTGCGTCCACGCCCCATCATTGCTCAATAGCAATGCGCCCGTCGAGTCTACATCCAAGCGCCCGACCGGGTGAATTCCCTGTCCTTTGCGCAGTTCGGGCGGCAAGAGATCGATAACTGTTTTGCGTCCTTGGGGATCTCGGCAGGTGGAAACGACTCCAAGGGGTTTGTGGAGGAGAAGATAAACGAAATCCGGGCGATCGCGCCGTCGGATTGTTTTGCCGTCCACTTGCAGGCGATCGCGACTCAGATCGACTTTCTGCCCCAACTTAACGATTTCGCCGTTAAGACGCACGCGACCATCTAAAATTGCTTGTTCTGCTTGTCGCCGCGAGGCAATACCCCACCGAGCGAGAACTTTTTGTACCCGTTCCTTCATGGATTGGATTGACACCGAGCGAGAGTAAACAATGCAGCACCCACAAGCGATAACGAGATAAACTTCAATTTAACTATGTACAAATATTACAAGAAGATTGTACGGTCTTGGGAATTGTCTTTAGAAACAGTCAGTCCCAATTTTTATCTTTCCAAAGTTTAATGACAACTCAATCTACCCCCCATCTCATCGGCAAAATCTTGGCTCCAGCAATCCAGCTTTGGTTGCGATCGCAGCTTGACGGTACGGACAACCTCAAAATTTCCATCTCCGGACGCAATCGAGAAATTGTACGCGGGTACATTCCCAGTGTCTCTTTAGCCGCAAATCGCGCTATCTATCAAGGATTACATTTTTCCCAAGTCCAGTTTGCGGGGAATAATATCCGCATTAACCTCCCTCAAGTGTTGAAAGGTCAACCGCTTTGCTTGCTGGAAACGATCGCGGTTTCGGGGGAAGCGGTTCTCGAACAAGCCGATTTGCAAGCTTCCTTACCCTCTCCGCTTCTGCAAACCGCGCTGAAAGATTTACTCTCAACTTTAATTGCAGCAGCCGGAAACGCCCCAACCCAACCTACTTTACAGGATTGGCAAATCGATTGGCAGAACGCTACGATCGCAAGCGATCGCATCGCGTTCCAAGGCATTGTAACAAATCTTGATAAAAATTCTCAAGCGATCGGCTTATCGGCACGGCTCGCACTCCAGAACGAAAATACACTGCGACTGCACGATGTCGCGATCGATGCGTCCTCGCTTGTTCCCGCGCTCGCGCTCGAAGAATTTAATATCGATCTGGGATCGGATGTGAAAATATCTTCCCTCGAATTGCATCCCGGTCGAGTTTCTTTGCAAGTCGCGATCGCGGTTAACCCTTGAAAATAAATAATGAATAGTGAATAGTGAATAAGGAAGAGGGTGAATCGTTCCTTGATAATGAATAGTGAATAATAAATAAGGAAGAGGGTGAATCGTTATGAGTTTGGAGTCAAATAGTGTGGATTTAGTAACATCTGCTGAAAATGAATCGGGTTTAACGCCAGAACAATACAAACGTAAAATGCAGCGCCGCAAGGAAGTTCAAGAACAGCGCTTACAGGAAAAATCAAAGGAAAAGGGTTTAATTATCGTCAATACCGGCAACGGAAAAGGAAAAACAACCGCAGCTTTAGGTATAGTGTTGCGCTCCCTCGGACATGGCTACCGCGTCGCGATTATTCAGTTTATCAAAGGCGCTTGGGAACCGGCAGAAAAAGCCGCTTTCCAGCATTGGCCATCGGAACAACTGGTATTTCGCGCAATGGGGGAAGGCTTTACTTGGGAAACCCAAGATCGCGATCGCGATATCCAAAAAGCCACAGAAGCCTGGAACGCCGCCCTCGAATATATCCGCGATCCCAACTATCAATTAGTTCTCCTTGATGAAGTCAATGTCGCCCTAAAACTCGGCTATCTCGATATTGAAACCGTCCTCAACGGACTCGCCCAAAAACCAGAATCCAGTCACGTTATTCTCACCGGCAGAGGAGCACCGCCTGCGTTAATTGAGTCCGCAGATTTAGTAACAGAAATGACACTGATTAAACATCCTTTCCGCGAGCAAGGTATTAAAGCTCAGCCTGGAATTGAGTTTTAAAATCGAATAAAGATCGAACCTGCCGATCGATTCCACTCCAAAGGCTTCTAGCGGCTCGTCGATCTAGATTGCGTGCGGTTGTTGTTTTATCAGTCTCAATCGCTCGCTGGTTTTACCTTGTTTTAGCAATTTCTAGCTCTTGTCTTTAAATATCGCCTTGCTCGGTAAGCATCTGTTGCTCATAGTCTGTAATGATGCTCCGAATGTCCTCGGCAGCAATATCGACTTGTTCGGATTTTGTGTAAACCGTTAGCAAAATAATTCCTGTTGCTGTTTTGACGTAGTAAATTAAACGATAGCCACCACTTTTACCTTTTTGAGCGTCACTATTTAGGACTCTCAACTTGAAAACTGTATAGCCAACCCCAGGTACTCGCGCTCCGAGTAACTCCCCCTGTTGAAGTTTTTTGATAACGGCTTGTATGTCATTGCGAATACTGCGATATTTCTTAGCAAGAGTGCGTAGATTTTGTTTAAACGTTTGCGAAGCTTCAACTTGAATCAAAGACCGCTCAACCATCTTCAATACCTTCCCAAAGTTGAGCTACTGGAATAGTTTGTCCAGTCATGGCTTCATGCCAAGCTTGACGGAAATCTGCTAAGACTTCTGCTTGAGATCGATTGTCTAGAACTTCTTCTTCAGGGATCAGCACAATAACTTCTACTCGGCTATTTTCCTCAATTAAAAGTGGACGATCTAAAGTGAGTTGTCCCCGATCGTTAATTGTTGCCATAACTTTAAGTGCTTTCATGATTCCTCCCAGATGGTTTAAGTAGTAGTAGTTTTTAGACCAAGCCTTAAAAAATTGGGTAATACCAATTCTTATTTATTTTGCACGATTTCTTAAGAGGGCATAGCACTGCGGCTACCCTTACAGCTTAATACTATGTAATAGCCTATCTACCTATCGGCTCTGCTTTTCCTTGCCAAAATGGTTAAAGTACCTTGCCCCATCGACAGTAACGTCGCAAGTAACGCTTGGGGCGATCTCGCTCTAAAGGGGGTTGTGGAATTGGTTGACCTGCGTAGGGCGATGGATTCCTTGGCGTTGAAGCAGATTTTAAGCAATAAACAGTAAAATAGACGAAACGTTACAAACTTTATTAAGAAATCACAGAAAGCAATTATGTCAGTTTTGGCAGCGATCGCGGTTCTCGGGCTTTTGATTGTCGTTCACGAACTCGGTCACTTTTTTGCGGCGCGCTGGCAGCAAATCCGCGTTAACCGCTTCTCTATTGGTTTTGGTCCGGTGTTGTTGAAGTACCAGGGCAGCGAAACCGAATACGCCCTACGCGCCTTCCCCTTGGGCGGATATGTGGGTTTCCCCGACGACGACCCCGACAGCAAAATTCCGCCTAACGATCCCGATTTAATGAGTAATCGCCCCGTATTAGACCGCGCGATTGTCATCAGTGCTGGCGTAATTGCCAATCTCATCTTCGCTTACTTTTTACTGGTCTCGCAAGCAGCCATTGTCGGCGTTCCCGATGGTTTTAGCTATCAACCCGGCGTAATGGTGACGCAGGTTTTGAGTCAAGATTCGCCCGCCGCTGCCGCGAAGTTACAACCGGGCGATATTATTGTTGCGATCGACAACCGCACCTTGGGCGCATCCTCGGAAGCGGCTGCTACCTTTAAAGAAATTGTCGAACAATCGGCGAATCGCCCTTTACCCGTGACAATTTCCCGCAACAGTCAACCCCTTTCCCTCACCATCACCCCCAACACCGATAGCAGCGGTAAAGGTAAAATCGGCATTGGCTTAGCGCCCAATCGTTTGGTATCGCGCCACCATCCGGCAAATATCTTTCAAGCTTTCCGCATCGGTGCTGAAGAGTTTCAGAACGTGGTGTTTTTAACCGTCAAAGGGTTCGCGCAACTGATTGGTAACTTTGGGGAAACCGCCAAACAAGTCGCCGGTCCGGTCGCGATTGTCGATATTGGTGCAAGAATGGCGCAATCCGACGCAAGCAGCCTGTTTCAGTTCGGCGCGCTGATTAGCATCAACTTAGCGATTATCAATATTCTGCCTTTACCCGCCCTGGATGGCGGTCAATTAGCGTTCTTGTTAATTGAAGGATTGCGCGGCAAACCGCTTCCCGGTCGCATCCAAGAAAGCATTATGCGTGGCGGATTGGTGCTGCTGCTGGGTTTGGGGATGTTTTTAATCGTGCGGGATACGTTTAACTTAACTGCGATTCAACAACTGTTTCAATAAGCTATGGCAACGCGCAAGTTAGCGGCTGCGGAATCGCGTTATAACGATACGCGCCGCGAAGCGGATTCTACCCGCGCGATCGCGATTTTAACTCGCCTCAAGCGCGAATATCCCGACGCGACGTGCAGCCTTAACTACCAAACGCCCGTCCAGCTTTTAGTCGCAACCATCCTCTCCGCCCAATGCACCGACGAACGGGTGAATCAAGTCACGCCTGCTTTATTCGCCCGTTTTCCCGATGCGCCCGCCCTCGCTGCTGCCGATCGCGCTGAGTTAGAAACTCTCATTCGGTCTACGGGTTTTTACCGAAATAAAGCCAAAAATATTCAAGGCGCTTGCCAAAAGATTGTCACTGAGTTTAAGGGCGAAGTGCCGCGATCGATGCCGGAATTGCTCTCTCTGCCTGGAGTTGCGCGCAAAACCGCCAACGTTGTCCTCGCCCACGCCTTTGGTATCCTCGAAGGCGTAACCGTCGATACCCACGTCAAACGACTCAGCCAGCGCCTCGGACTCACGGAAAATACCGATCCAGTTCGCATCGAGCGCGATTTAATGGCGCTATTGCCGCAACCCGACTGGGAAAACTGGTCGATTCGCCTGATTTATCACGGTCGCGCTGTCTGTAACGCCCGCAAGCCAAAGTGCGAGGTTTGCGTTCTGGCGGATCTTTGCCTGGGGAGGGAGAGGGGGTGATGCGCTTCGGCTTCGCTCAGCGTACCAGGTGACGGGGTGAAATAATAACGATGGGTTTGACCTTATCTACACACCTCCTAAGAATGCCTGAAACCACCATTTATTCCGAGGTTTACTTTACGCCTAACGCACCCTACGAAAGAGTGAAAGTAGTAAAAGTAGGGTGTGTTAGCGAAGCGTAACGCACCGTCTACGTTACGGCGCGCGGAAACAATTTCTTCCCTTTTTCCAAGGTTTAGCTCGCGCCTAACGCACCTTACGAAAGCAGTGAAAGTAGGGTGTGTTAGCGAAGCGTAACGCACCGTCTATGTTACGGTGCGCGGAAAATTTCTTCCCTTTTTCCAAGGTTTAGAAAGTTTTGGTGCGTTACGGCGCGTGGAAAATTTCTTCCTTTTATTCCAAGGTTTATATCGCACCTAACGCACCCCACAAAAAAGCTTAGGGGAAACAAACTTCGTCTCCCCAAGCTATTAAATTTGGACAAATGTTATCAATTGTCCATTATCAATTATCTCACCGTTCCGCGCAGCGATTCGGCATCAATAGGTTTGATGAGATACAAGCGCAACATATCACCTAAAATTCCTAAAGTTAAAGGAAGTTTGCGGAAGAATTTAACGACTTTGGGTGCGCCCGTTGCTTCAATGGCTTTCAGTTTAAGATTGCGATCGCTGCATCGATAAACCCGCGAGAAAAATTCGGGATGCTCTACGTTTAAAATGGTGGGGAAGGCTCGCGCTGCTGTTTCGTTGGTTTTACGAATCACCTGCATATCGAACTTTTTGGCATCGATTCCCAAGGATTCATAGAAATCGGCGCGCTCGTCTACGGTTAAGGAGTGGGTGACAAAGACGGTGAGTAAGAAAAATCTCGACCACAATCTGCCTTTCCAAGTCTTCCACATCGATTTCTGCGATCGCAACAAAGCATTGAAGATATCCCCGTGGCGATTTTCATCTTGGCACCAACTCTCAAACATCCGGAACAGCGGATAAAACTGGAGTTCGGGATGTTGCTCTAAGTGGCGATACATGAGAATATAGCGCCAGTAACCGATTTTTTCTGATAAATAAACTGCGTAAATAATCCATTCCGGTTTAAAGAAGGTATAACTGCGATTTTTGGTTAAATGTCCCAAATCCAGCGAGATATTAAAGTCGCTCATCGCTTTGTTCAAAAATCCGGCGTGACGCGCTTCATCGCGAGCCATCAGTTGGAATATTTCCGCTAAAATTGGGTTTCTATCTTTCAATTTACGCGACAGTTCTTTAAACAGGAGAAACCCTGAAAACTCCGACGTGCAGGAGCGTTCTAAAAAGTCTACGAAAGCGCGGCGCGTGGTTTCGTCGATATTGTTCCAAGATTGCTCGAACTCTTCGTCGCGCACGAAATGGTAGCGGTTGTAGTCGGCGCGCATTTCTTCAAGCATCGCTTGTAATTCCGCTTCTTGCGCGGAAATGTCCATGTTAGCGACAGCATCGAAGTCTGTGGTGTAAAAGCGAGGGGTAAGAAGGGTTTCTTCGACCGCTTGGATCTTTTCTGCGTCGGGTTTAGAGAGGGTACTAACCATGTCAATCCATTAATCGCTTGATAGTTATATTAACTTATAAGCGTTTTGCAGTTTTGGCTAGTCTTATGGGCAAAGGTTTACAAATCGCAACTTTGGAAGGGTGAAGGTCAGGGTATCGGTGTTAGCCTAGATAATACGAATTGACTTTTTTGGCGAGAGGGAGTAATGTAGTTAGGTTTGCTCGATGACAGAGCTTGCCCTTCACCTAGGCTTATTATTTCGATCGCAACCAGCGATGGCGAAGGTTGCCATTTGAAGCGGAATCAAAACTGCTCCTGCTGCTTGCCAAGCAATCTATACATTGCCTCCGGGAAACCGAGAACTGACAACTGAGGCACAGCTTTGCTGTGAGCCTGTGCTAGAATCAACCATACACGGGCAAGCAGCAGGTGATGAAATAAGGATATGTTTGAACGCTTCACAGAAAAAGCCATTAAGGTGATTATGTTAGCCCAGGAAGAGGCACGTCGCCTGGGTCATAACTTCGTTGGAACCGAGCAAATCCTCTTGGGTTTGATTGGGGAAGGAACGGGTGTAGCGGCCAAAGTTCTCAAGTCAATGGGAGTGAATCTCAAGGATGCTCGCATTGAAGTTGAGAAAATCATCGGTCGCGGTTCTGGGTTCGTAGCGGTAGAAATTCCGTTCACGCCTCGGGCGAAGCGCGTTCTCGAACTATCCCTCGAAGAAGCTCGCCAACTCGGTCACAATTATATCGGCACCGAACACCTCCTTCTCGGTTTGATTCGGGAAGGGGAGGGGGTTGCGGCGAGGGTACTTGAAAATTTAGGAGTCGATTTATCCAAGGTTCGCACCCAGGTAATCCGGATGTTGGGCGAAACCGCCGAAGCTGCGGTCGGCCCGAGTTCGGGTAGAACCAAAACGCCGACGTTGGATGAATTCGGGACTAACCTCACGAACCTCGCGGGCGAAGGCAAGCTGGATCCCGTTGTCGGGCGGATGAAAGAAATCGAGCGGGTGATTCAAATCCTCGGTCGTCGTACCAAGAATAACCCAGTGTTGATCGGGGAACCGGGCGTGGGTAAAACCGCGATCGCCGAAGGACTCGCCCAACGCATCGCCAATAAAGACATCCCCGACATCCTCGAAGAAAAGCGCGTCGTTACTCTCGATATCGGCTTACTCGTTGCCGGTACGAAATATCGCGGCGAATTTGAGGAACGCCTGAAAAAGATTATGGACGAAATTCGCTCCGCCGGAAATATTATTCTGGTGATCGATGAAGTTCATACCTTAATTGGGGCTGGTGCAGCAGAAGGCGCGATCGATGCGGCAAACATCCTTAAACCTGCCTTAGCGCGCGGCGAATTGCAGTGCATCGGTGCAACAACGCTCGATGAGTATCGCAAGCATATCGAACGCGATGCAGCCCTCGAGCGCCGCTTCCAACCCGTGATGGTGGGCGAACCCAGCGTAGAAGAAACCATCGAAATCCTCTATGGGTTGCGCGAACGTTACGAACAGCACCACAAACTGAAGATTCTTGACGAAGCACTCGATGCAGCGGCGAAGTTATCCGATCGCTATATTAGCGATCGCTACCTCCCCGATAAAGCGATCGACTTAATCGACGAAGCAGGTTCGCGGGTGCGTTTGATTAACTCCCAACTGCCTCCCGCAGCCAAAGAGTTAGATAAGGAACTGCGCAAAGTCCTCAAAGACAAAGACGATGCGGTGCGTTCCCAAGACTTCGATAAAGCGGGCGAACTGCGCGATCGCGAAATGGAACTGAAAGCCGAAATTCGCGCGATCGCAACCTCCAAAAAAGGTGAAGGCAGCGACAACGAAGAAGGTCCCGTCGTCGATGCGGAAGAAATCGCCCATATCGTCGCCTCTTGGACGGGCGTTCCGGTGAACAAACTCACCGAAACCGAATCCGAAAAGCTGCTGCACATGGAAGACACCCTGCACCAGCGCCTCATCGGACAAGAAGATGCCGTCAAAGCCGTTTCCCGCGCCATTCGTCGCGCCCGCGTCGGACTCAAGAACCCCAACCGTCCCATCGCTAGCTTCATCTTCTCCGGACCGACGGGTGTGGGTAAAACCGAGTTAACCAAAGCCCTCGCCGCTTACTTCTTCGGTTCTGAAGACGCGATGATCCGCTTGGATATGTCCGAGTATATGGAACGTCACACCGTCTCCAAACTCATCGGTTCGCCGCCGGGATATGTCGGTTACAACGAAGGCGGACAACTCACCGAAGCAGTGCGCCGCCGTCCTTACACCGTCGTCCTCTTCGACGAAATCGAAAAAGCGCACCCCGATGTCTTCAATATGCTGCTGCAAATCCTTGAAGATGGTCGCTTAACCGATGCTAAAGGTCGCACGGTAGACTTCAAAAATACCTTGCTGATTATGACCTCGAACATCGGCTCGAAGGTGATTGAAAAAGGTGCAAGCGGACTCGGATTCGAGCTTAATATCGACCAATCCGAATCGCAATATAACCGCATTCGCTCCTTGGTGAATGAAGAACTCAAAAACTACTTCCGTCCCGAGTTCCTCAACCGCCTCGACGAAATCATCGTTTTCCGCCAACTCAACCAAAAGGAAATCGAGGAAATCGCCGAAATCTTGCTCAAAGATGTGTTCAAACGTCTCACCGAGCAAAATATTACGCTCAACGTCACTGATAAGTTCAAGGCACTGTTAGTGAAGGAAGGGTACAACCCCAGCTACGGCGCGCGTCCGTTACGTCGGGCAATTATGCGCTTGCTTGAAGATGTTTTAGCCGAGGAAATTCTCTCCGGGCGTATTGGCGATGGCGATAGCGCTGTTGTCGATGTTAACGAAGAGGGTAAGGTGGTTGTCTCCGCTGAAGATAAACCGAAGATTTTGTTGGAAAAAGCCAATTAAATTGAAGGTTTAAGTTGACAAAAGGGGCGCATAATGCGTCCCTTTTTATTTTTTGGGGCAAAAAGTTGAATGTCGTCAATTCAACGCGATCCCAATTCCCAGTCCTGATTCACTAAATTTTATCTGTAGGGGCGCGCTTGGCGAATCGCACTTCGGCAAATAAGCGCCGCACTGTAGGGCGATTGATTCCTACGCGATCGCCCAGTTCACCAAAGTCCGCACCGGGAAACCCGTCGCGCCTTCGTTACTCGTACCACTCGCCTTATCCGCCCAAACCGGCCCTGCAATATCTAAGTGAATCCACGGCGTTTTTTCGACGAATTCCTTCAAAAATAAGGTTGCCGTAATCGAACCGCCGGGACGAGGGCCGGTATTTTTCATATCGGCGATGGGCGATTTCAGCCCGTCGAAATAACTCTCCTCTAACGGCATTTGCCAGAATTTTTCGCCGGAACGCTTAGCAGCAGCCAGGAATTCCCCAGCCAGGGATTCGTCGGTACTCCACATCCCAGCGATGTCGTTCCCCAGGGCAATGACGCACGCGCCGGTGAGGGTGGCGAGATCCACGATCGCGTCTACCCCCAACTTTTCGGCATACACCAACGCATCGGCGAGGGTTAAACGCCCTTCCGCATCGGTATTATTCACCTCAATGGTTTTGCCGTTAGAAGCGGTGAGAATATCGCCGGGATGCAGCGCTTTACCGCTAATCATATTTTCCGTCGCGGCGCTGATAAAGTGAATTTCAACATCGGGCTTGAGTTGCGCGATCGCTTTAGCTGCGCCTAATGTCGCCCCCGCGCCGCCCATATCCATTTTCATGGTTTCGATACCGCTGCCGACTCCTTTAATATTTAAACCGCCGGAGTCAAAGGTTAAACCCTTACCAATAATGGCGAGTTTGCGGCGGGGCGTGCCTTCCGGTTTGTACGTCAGGTGGATGAATTTCGGCGGGATATCCGAGGCTCTGGCGACACCGAGGAAGGACCCCATGCCCAATTTTTCGCAGTCTTCCTGCTCCAATATCTGCACGCTGAGGCCGTGTTCGCGCGCGATCGCTTCGGCAGTTTCGGCGAGGGTGACGGGGGTGACGGCGTTGGGTGGGGCAGCGACGAGTTCCCGCGCCAGGATTACGCCCGACGCGATCGCTTCAACTTTAGCAAGATCGCCGTCCCCTTCGCTGATTCCCAGGATTTCGATCGCTTCAAGCTTGGCTGCTTTGTCTTCGGATTCGGATTTAAAGCGGTTATCTTGGTGTAAGGCGAGCAATAAACCTTCTGCGATCGCTTCGGTACTCAGCGCCGCATTTTCCCCAGCAACGGGTAGCGAAATACCGAGCGTTTTAATGGATTGTTGCTTTACCGTGCGAGCGATAGCAGCAGCAGTGGCGCGCAGGGTATCGATCGCGAGTTCTTCGCTTTTGCCCAATCCCACCAAAATTAGCTTGCGAACTTGATTTTTGCTGCCAATTCGCAGGACTGCGGTTTCGCCGCTTTTGCCGCTGAATTCTTCGTGCGCGATCGCATCTTGAATCGTGCCATCCAATTTTTCATCCAGCGCTGCTAACTCTCCCGTTATCTCCGCCATGCCCTCAAATAGTCCTAGGGCAAGTGCATCGCCCGTCCAATTCAGCGGAGTTGTACTTACTGCTTTAATTTGCATTGTTTGCTGTTCGTGGTTCGCTGTTTACTGTTCGCTAGTTAACTGTCTCAATCGGTTACAGCGTTGAGCAAGACATCGGCAAGGCTCATGCCCTGCATCTGTTCGATGGTAACTGTGTCTACGATATCAAATTTAGCTCCTGCACTTTCGAGTTGGTCGTCTAGCGCTTTGAGGAATTGGGTGGCGAGTTTGTCGTTACCGACTTGCACCAGAGAAATTCCGAGTTCTTCATCGCGATCGATTTTGCGCGAAGCTTCGACAATCAGACGCATCACGGATTTGCGATCGTTCGGTTCGCCGTCCGTGATAATCAGGATGGTTTCGCCGTTCAGTTTGGCTTCGCCTCTGGCTTTGCGCTCGAAGTAGTTTTCGAGCGCGTCGTAGAGAACGCTGGCGAGATCGGTTCGTCCCATCGGTTCGTGTTCGGCAAAAATTTGGCTGATTTTGTCGGAGGTGACGTTATCGTAGCGCTTGAAACTGCCGGAGAACAGATAAACCGTAATGCCGTCAGGATCGAATTCTTCGCATTTTTTGGCGAGGGCGAGAGTCGATTCTTGGACTGCCAGCCAACGACTCGTGCCGCTGCGACTCGCTGGATAGGACATACTGCCACTTTTGTCAATAATGACGGTGTAGTCGCGCTCTTTAATGATTGAGTTGGGTTCCATGTTTAAGGCTAGCCTCCTGCGAAACAAGAATTTCAACGATGTTTTGTTCTGGGCGGGCAAGAGTAGAGCATTCATACTGCCCCGCGATCGCGTTCAAGTTTGAGTGTAGTCGCAGTTTCGGAGCGAGGGCGAAAATTTTCGATTTTTGCTAGAGTTGCGGCGAGAAGATTTAAAATATTCAGCGATCGGTTCTCTCCTTACCGCCCGTTCTCGGGTGCATTGTGTTGTGGAGCGAGCCGCCTTCTAAAAAACGGAGTTTATAACCCATTTTTCCTGATGAACGCTCATCTCTTCGGACGTTTATTTTTTTCGCTGTGGTGGGTTAACCTCTTTCATTTTCGACCTTTTGCCGCCGGGAGCGATCGCTTTGCGCTCCTGGTTATAGCGTTAGTCGAGCGCAGCAGCGTGCGCCTCGATGTTGAGGTTAATCATCCCTTTTACAAAAGTTTTACCGGCGACGTTATCTATTATCAAGGTCACGCCTACAGCAATTTTAACCCCGGTCTTTCTTTTATCGCTTCACCGGCTTGGTTTGTGGTTCATTTATTTTACCAACGCCTGCCAGAGTCTTCTTGGATTCGGGGAGAGGCAATTCACTATCTTTTAGTTAATTTTGTCTCTTTTTTTTCGACTACTGCTTTCTTAAGCGCGCTTACGTCGTGGATGTTGGCGACTTGGACGTATCGAAAAACCCAACAACAATGGCGGGGAGTTCTCGTTGGGATTCTCTACGGACTTGGGAGCATTGCTTTTTTCTTTTCAGCCCGCTTCAATCAAAATATCCCCCTCGCAGCCATTGCAACCTGCGTGTTTATTTTAATTTTCGACCCCAATTTTTTTTCGGGGCTTAATTCCCGCCGCCGTTTTGTCACTATTGGTTTTTTACTCGGAGCGGGTGCGATTATCGATGCTAACGCAATGCCTTTGTTAGGCGCAGTTTTCATCATCTTACTCTGGAAAAATCGCAAAACGCCGCTCGATTTAGCCTATGTTGCCCTCGGTGCTATTTTTCCGCTCTCGCTTCAACTTCTTTATCAGTACGTCGCTTTTGGCAGTCCTTTTTTATCGTCTTTAACGATTTTTGCCCGTCAGACTCCCCCTGTAGAAACGATGAATTCGAGCGCTGGGATATGGCAAAAGTTTCATCTCATGACGCTGGGTGAATATCTTTTTTCAGCAAAAGCAGGACTTTTTATTTATATGCCGTATGCGGGTTTATCGCTCTGGTATTTTCTGGTCAATTGGCACAACGATAAATATTTATCGATCTGGGAAAAGCGAGGAATTTTTATCCTTTTTTGCTGTTATTTTGCCTTTATCTGTCTCCTGCCACCGCAGTATCTTTATCCTTTATTCGGGCCGCGCTACCTGCTCCCCATTATCCCTTTTATCTGTTTGATTTTCGTGTTGTACTTCCGCAAGCAGGATGTACAATTAGGAATGATTCTGCTCGCGATCGCCTTTTTAATTAATATTGGTGGGACGCAGTTAGGGAATGATACGGGGAATGTGTTTCTGACGGTAGCAGTTTACGCGCTTAAAGGGCCTTGGTTGCCGATTTTGGATTGGTTGCAAAAAGAACTTCCGAAGGCAAGCGGTTACAGTCCGGAGTTTGTCAGTCCTTACGGATTGTTCGCGATTATGTTGCTCGGCTTGGTGGTTTTATGGTTGCCGTGTAAATTGAAAAGACGTTATTAGAGAGCCGGTTAAGTAAGATGTTAACTCAACATCCATCGAACTCACGTTGCCTTGAATCAGGCGATCGAGAGCATCGAACTCACATTAACCAACTTA
This sequence comes from Oscillatoria sp. FACHB-1406, assembly GCF_014698145.1. Taxonomy (NCBI): domain Bacteria; kingdom Bacillati; phylum Cyanobacteriota; class Cyanophyceae; order Oscillatoriales; family Oscillatoriaceae; genus Oscillatoria; species Oscillatoria sp. FACHB-1406. The sequence continues at coordinate 38,604 of NZ_JACJSM010000023.1, forward strand.
AAACCCCGGTTTGAAGAAACTGGGGTTTTGAAACACTACAGAATTAACCTTGCAGTTCTGGGTTGCTTACTCCTAATAGGGTTTCTCTCCGTTATAATTTCCCGGCGGATTGTAGTTACAAACCCAAAACTCTTGGTTATTATTGCGTGCCATCGCGCATCCCACTTCAGTGGTCTTCCCCCAGACAACTTGGGTGTAGTGACCGCAAACTTTCTCCGGAGCGCAACTATTATTGGCATAGTTGTAGTCTAGGCTTTCATTGCCCCACAGATCGACAACGCGAGCGGGACTTAATTGTTGTTGTTCAGCAGAGGCAAGATTTTCGCCGTATTTATTGTTAGGGCGATGATAAGATTTACCTTCAGCTAACAGCTTATCCGCCCACTCTTGGGCATAAGCAGCTAACTCCGGAGACCAACGTAGAGGAGGAACGCCAACTTTCGCACGCCACTGATTGTGAGCAGAAACCATTTGGTCGATACCCGCTTGCGAAGAAAGGTCATAAACGTTGGTGGAAATGCCTGCATTTTGCGCTTCGGCAAGGGTACGAATGCGATCGCGCCCAACATCCTCTTCAGTGCTGTTATCTTCGAGATAAGTAATCGTGTAACTCTCTACTCCATCGCTACTCGAACTCCATCCCATCAAATTCGCTTCGCGCCATTTACCGTTTTGTAGCACGTAAACAGGTTTGCCATCGAGGGGAATGGACTGGGCGATTAGGGTTGAGGGAGAAGATGAGACTGGTGCGGGGCGAACTGTTGCTGCATTCAACTGCGGCGCGCAAGTAGCCACAACTACACTAGCAAAAAGTGCCTCAATTAATCCAATTTTTCGCATTATGTATAACTTCCCTGATTGATTCTTTAAGTGGGAACACAGCGTTTTTGTGCATCCCTAATTTATTATTAGACGAAACTGTCCGGCAATCTCTGAATTACCGATCGAGATCTAGATTTTCTGAAAGCTTGCTATTATTCCTAACGACTTGTATAGCCAGCCTAGTACCCTAGTAGGGTGGGCAGCGCCCACCAATCAATACTTTCAGTTTTTAGGACTGCTCGCGATCGGGCAAGTAGGTCTAGTAGGGTGGGCAGCGCCCACCCATCAATACTTTCAGTTTTTAGGACTGCTCGCGATCGGGCAAGTAGCGCTATATAAGGTAAATATTAAGCCCTGTAGCGCGGGCAAAGGTAGGCATTTAATTGACTCGTTTGCCAATGACTGATACTCGATCGCGACTGACAACTGTATTGCCGGACTGTAGAGACGTTGTATACAACGTCTCTACAGGTTGTTAAGGACATATTGTCTATCTTTCATCAGCAATAATATTGCATTGAATCAGCTTTTCCGTCATGTAATCGAGTAGTAGGGTGGGCAGCGCCCACCCATCAATACTTTCAGTTTTTAGGACTGCTCGCGATCGGGCAAGTAGCGCTATATAAGGTAAATATTAAGCCCTGTAGCGCGGGCAAAGGTAGGCATTTAATTGACTCGTTTGCCAATGACTGATACTCGATCGCGACTGACAACCGTATTGCCGGACTGTAGAGACGTTGTATACAACGTCTCTACAGGTTGTTAAGGACGTATTGTTTATCTTTCATCAGCAATAATATTGCATTGAATCAGCTTTTCCGTCATGTAATCGAGGTGTTTCCACCAAGTATAACCGCCGCTCCAACGTCTGAAAGGGAGGTGTCCGACGGGAGCGCGCAGACTGTAGTTAACAGATTTAAATTCACTGGGCGATTGATGGTTCGGCCAGCCGACGCGATCGCAAAATAAGTTATATTGTCGCCCTACGCTTTGATAAATTTGTGCCTGCACTTTAAAGCCAAATCGCCCCTTACTCGCCTGTTCCCACAATAAATCGAGCATCTTGATTTCTGCACAGGGGATGCGTTCGAGATCGTCGCTGCATAAATATTCGCTCGGGCGTTTCCCGGTTAGAGCGTATAAAATCCGTTGCGTTTCTTCATCCGCTTCTCGCCAGTGCTGGCGGCGCAAGTGCTGTTTAAGCGCGCTGTAGTCGCAGAGAATGGTTGCTTCAAGATCGCGGCTGGCGCGGGTTTGCGGTTTTTGGGAAGGGCTGAGTTCGGTGGTAATGAGATCGGGGTTGGGGGCGGGGGTGGGCGGAATCGAAGGGGGAGGGGCGACGGGGAAAACTCCGATTTCTCGCAAGACGGCGGCGGCGGAAGAACTGCGTTGTTTGAGCGAGGGTTGGACGAGGGCGTTAAGAATTTTGCTCAGTTGAGCGCTAATTTTGAGGTTGGGAGGGAGATGTTCGCGCCACGTCCAGCGTTCTGCGATCGCATCATACAAGCGATCGGGTTCCACGCCGGTTAATAAGTGCAGGCAAGTTACGCCTAATGCGTATAAATCGCTGGCTGGGAGAACTTTTCCGTGCAGTTGTTCGGGGGCCATATATCCCGGCGTTCCGACTGTCGTTGCGCCGCCCATAAGCGCGGTATCGGTGAGAAGGCGCGATACGCCAAAGTCGATTAGGACAAATTTACTATCGCTGTAGCGCAGAATAATATTGCTGGGTTTGATGTCGCGGTGGATGATGTTGCGATCGCTCACAAATTGTAAAACGGGGAGCAAATCTTTGAGCAGTTTCCAAGTTTGGGCTTCAGGATTGCCGCTTTGCTGCCACATTGCAGGGCTGGGCATTTCGCCTTCGATGTACTCTTGTACGAGATAGAGTTGTTCGTCTTGCTCGAAGTGCGCCAAGAGTGTAGGAATTTGCGGATGCGTGCCGAGTTGTTGCAAGAGTGAGGCTTCTTGTTGAAACAGCGCGATCGCTTTTTTGCGGATACCGGGACTGGTTTGTTGGAGGTAAAGTTGTTTGATGACGCAGTGCGGCGAAGTGGGAAGATCGCGATCGCGTCCTAAAAAAGTCCGTCCGAACCCGCCTTGCGCCAGTGCTTTTCCCGCAAAGTAACGCTCTTTAAGAAACAGCGAAGAACCGCAAGCGCAACAAATGCGATCGCGATCGTTATTACCAGGGTTATTGCAGTTCGGATTGAGACAATACACCGATTAATTGATAATGGATAGGGGATAATTGACAATGGGGAATTGCGATCGCTGAATAATAAATTGCCAACTGCCTTAAGATTTCGGACTAGACCGACTACCTTACAGCCGCACCCTCTACTGCCCATTATCAATTCTCAATTCTCGATTGTCAATTTTTCCCCGCGTATCGAAATATCTAGAAGTTCGATGGGATGTCGTAAAGGCATTATTACCCCTTTCTGCCGTAAGTGCTTGATAATTTGCAGCGAACAGCCCGGATTAGAGGAGGCAATTAACTGCGCGCCCGTATTCAATAAATTGTCAACTTTCTGCTGTCCTAACTCTTCAGCGACATCGGGTTGCAGCATATTATAAACCCCCGCACTGCCGCAACATAAGGCTGCATCTAAAGGTTCTTTTAATTTAACGCCCGGAATTTTTTGCAGCAATTGACGCGGTTGAACGCTAATTTTTTGTCCGTGCAATAAATGACAAGCATCTTGATAGACAATTGTCAAGTTGTCGGGCGCGATCGCGTTAAGTTCTGCAACAAAACCGGCTTCCATCAAAAACTCCTGAATGTCCCGAACTTTAGCAACAAATTCCTTAGCTTTCTCTCGATATTCGGGGTCATCTTTCAAAATATGAGCGTACTCTTTGAGCGTATGACCGCAACCGGCTGCATTGATAATTATAAAATCAACATCCGTTCCTGCAAAGCTATCAATCATTTGCCTTGCGAGAGTTTTTGCCTGTTCTTCTTGACCTTGGTGGGCGGGAAGGGCGGCGCAACAGCCTTGCGTTTTCGGAATGACAACTTCGCAACCATTCGCGGTCAAGACTCGTGCTGTTGCTTCGTTAATAGGCGAGAAAAACAAACGTTGAACGCAGCCCAAAATCATGCCAACTCGATAGCGTTTTTCGCCTTGTGCGGGGATAACATTGGGATAATTCGTGAAAATTTTATCGAGCTTAATTTCAGGTAAGATTGATTCCATCGCGGCTAAGCGCGGAAAGAAAGTTTTAAGAAGTCCCGTCGCGCGGATAATTTTTTGTAATCCCAGAACTTGATAAAGCCAAAGGAAGATGGAAACCAAACGCAAACGTGCGGGGTAAGGAAAGAGATTAAAGATTAAAGTTCTAAGCAGTCGGTCGGGGAGACTTCGGGGTTGATTTCGTTCGACTTGAGGGCGCGTTGCAGCAATGAGTTTATCGTATTGAACGCCAGACGGACAAGTTGTAACGCAAGCCAAACATCCCAAACAAGAGTCAAAATGGGGCGCAGTTGCTTCGGAAAGGGAGGCTTCGCTTTTATTAATCGCATCCATGAGATAAATGCGTCCTCGCGGCGAGTCCATTTCTTTCCCGATAACGCGGTAGCTCGGACAAGTTGAAAGACAAAAACCGCAGTGAACGCAGGCATCTATTAAGTCGGGCGATGGCGGATTTTTGGAATCGAAACCTCGCTCGTTTTGACTCGGGGGAAGTTCGACATTGGGCAGGTTTGTTAAAATTGGTTCTGAAGTTTGCATGAAATTAGGAATTACGAATTACGAACTACGAATTATTAATATCGTCCCGGACTCAATATATTTTTGGGGTCAAATTGCTGTTTGATTTTGTTCATTAACGTTAAAGCATTGCCGGTATATCCCCAAGGTTCGATTTGTTGTTTGAGGCGAGCGGGTGCTTCGAGAATCGTCAGAAATCCTTGTTTTTCTTGACAGAGTTGGCGTAATTGTTTGAGGGCTGGTAGGGGATTTTCGCCTTCGAGTTGCAAGCGTCCCAAACCGACACCGAGATGAAGGGCAGTTAAGGAACGCTGCTCGGAAATGGAGTCGGCGCGATCGCAAAATTCCACAGCATCAGCAGGCGCTACCCCAATCTTACAAGTTACAGCGTCCGGCGAGGCAGGATTGCGAATCAGTTCTTGCAATCGCTCCCATAATGCAACCTCCTCCGCATCGCGATAATTCTGAGCTTGCAAGCTGCATTGCTTGCCGATTGCTTCGAGTTGGGCGCACTGTTCTCGGACGCTTTCGGGAATACTTTGGAAGCGAGCGACAATACTCAACCCTTCTTTCCAGCCCGAGGCGCGAGTTACCGCGCGAGACAGAACATCGGCTTGCACGGGCGCGAGGTTAGAGGCAATTAAAGTTTGGGCAACGCGGGCGATGTCGTCGCTATCTCCGCTTAAGACTAACGTGGCGGAATCGGGCGGGAGGGGGTAGGTGCGAAATGTCACTTGCGTGATGATGCCGAGACTGCCGTAGGAACCCGTAAAAAGCTTCATTAAGTCGTAACCGGCAACGTTTTTAACGACGCGCCCGCCCGCTTTAGCGATTTGTCCGTCAGCGCGGGCAAAACTCAGCCCTAAAATCGAGTCGCGCGCGCCGCCGTAGCGATGCCGCCAAGTGTCGGCTGTGGCGACTAAACCGCCAATGGTGGTGCTTTCCGGGGCGGTGGGATAGAGGGGGAGGAATTGACCGTGGCGGGCGAGGAGAGTTTGTAAGTCGGCGAGTTTGACTCCGGCTTCAACAGTGGCGGTGAGATCTCCGATCGCATATTCGATAATGCGATCGAGGCGTTGGGTGCTGAGGGCGAGGGCAACGGGCTGGGTGAGGAGTCCGCCCCAGTTGAGTTTGCTGCCGCTACCGCAGGGCAGTACCGGCCATGCGTGGCGATCGCACTGTTGTAAGATCTCGCTCAAATCCTCCCTCGTAGCAGGCGAGACGAAATAGAGGGGAGGATCGGCTAACGTAGCGCTTTGGAGACGTTGTTGCCATTCCGATGCTAAAGCCGCCCGATCGGTCAGCTTAAAGTCCGGTCGTTCGAGGATCGTTGCAATTTTTTCGGGTTCCCAGTTTGACTTTCTACTCGTTCTCATCTTGGATATTTAAAAACCAAATTGTTAGGATTGAAGCTCGAGTTTTTTTATCGATACAATAAAATCATCGCGCTAAAAAAAAGAATGACTTATTGTGAATTTTTACGGGTGCTATCGGGGGAACTCATTCTGTCTGCAAAGCGAGTCAATTTTAGCAGTCGATCGCAGTAGGCTTTGTTTATCCTACGTGAATTGCTTTGTTTTTGGCAATTTGTGAAAGTCCTTTATTCTGTTGCGATGCGGTCTGGATCGTCAATCATCTAGGTCTGCTCCAAGCCTTCAAACTTTAATAAAACTTAGTCATAGTGAGTCACGTGGAGTGTCTCGAACCCCGTTCGAGCGTTTCCTTTAATGACCTCCCCACTATATTCCCGAGCGTATGGTAGATCTAGACCCCAAGCCAATCTCGAGCGCGACTGCACGCATTTCGGAGGAATCTTCACCCGAAGTTCCAGCAGCAAGTGCATTACCAAACCGCGTTTCCTATCCTTCCTTGCCGATGCCTCCAGAGCTAGCACTATCCTTAATCCTCGAAAATGCGGTCAGCACGATTCGGATGTTTTTAGAAGCAGATCGCGTTACCCTTCACGCAACAGGGGAAGATAAGCGCAGCCAAGTGATTGCCGAGTCAGTGGATAAAACCTATCTTCCGTCCTTACTGGGTTTGTGTTTGTCGGTTGAGAATTGGCCTTGGCAGCGCGCGCCCGCAGGGATTCGCTTTGCGGTGCGCGGGCCGGAGGATTTGAGTGCTGAGGGGCCAGCACTAGATCCTTGCGATCCCGAGGGGCTTTCGACGATGGCAGTTCGTTATTCAGTTGCGCTCCCCATCCTGGTTGACGAGCGTTCTTGGGGACTAATGGTTGTCGATCGCAGCCAGCCGCGCCCGTATGAAGAACGAGAGGTACAATTACTGCAAGGTTGGGCAAAGCACTTAGCAATGACGATCGCGCAAAACCAACGGCTCCAAAGCGCTCTCGAACAAGAAGAACATCACGCGATTATCGAGCGTATCAGCAGCATACTCAACACCGGTCAGACATTTTCGCAGCGCAAACAGGCGGCGATGGAGGAGATCGTTCGCGCGCTCAACTGCAACGGAGCGCGGTTATATATTCTCCCAGACCGGAGCGCTCGTTCGGCGGAACTGTTTGTAACGGGCGACCAACCGAATATTCCATATCTGGAAGAAACGCCTTTCTGGCAAAGTCTATTGCTGGGGACCTCCTTGCCGACCAAAGCTCGACAATGGGAAGTTCGTCCGCTACCGCAGGCTGAAGTCAGGGGTTCTTTGGCAGAGCGCGAAGATGCCCAGAACCCGGTTTGCGCAATTCCCGACCTCTACAGCGATTCCCGCATCTCCGCCTTAAAGGGAGCGTTCCAAACCACGCCGATTCGTTCGATCTTAATTGTTCCGTTGTGCTATTACCAGGGTTGCGTCGGCTGTCTGACGCTGTTTCGTCACAGCACTACGATGCAGGTCAGTTGGACGAAGCCCAGCGCTCCCGAGCGTCTCGCGCCGATTGAAGGGGAATCTGTTCCTACTTCCGAGCAAAAGAGTCAAAGCAGGGCGCGCGAATGGCGCTCTAGTGAAATTAATCTCGCTCGTTTGCTGGGGGCGCATTTGTATATGTCGGTGATGGAATGGCGCTTGCAGCGGACTATCGACCACCACAGCAATCACGATCGCTTGACGGGATTGGCAACGCGAATGTTATTCTGCGATCGCCTCTCCATTGCTCTGCGCAACCTCCACTCGAATCCGAAATCGCTCATAGCGGTGTTTTTCCTGGATCTTGACAGCTTCAAGATGATTAACGATACCCTAGGACACGACGTTGGCGATCGCTTGCTTCAGTATGCAGCCAATCGTTTAGTCAGTTGCCTGCGTAGTGGCGATTTGGTAGCGCGTTGGGGCGGCGATGAATTTACGATCTTATTGCAGGACATTCAGAGCGCAGAAAAAGCCTCCGCTACAGCCTTGAAATTGCTAGCTGCCTTAAGCGTTCCGTTTCCCTTCAACGGTCAAAATCTTTACATTAAAGCAAGTTTGGGCATTGCCTTAGCTCCCTTTCACGGCGAAGATGCCGATACCCTACTCCGTCACGCCGATGCAGCCCTCTACCGCGCCAAACAAAAGGGTCGCAATACTTACCAACTCTATCACCCCGCGATCGGCATTCACGTCAAGCAACGATTGCAACTCGAACACAATCTCTATCTCGCCCTCGAACGTCAAGAGTTTGAGTTGTACTACCAACCGCAAATTTCCCTCTCCACGGGTAAAATATCGGGAATGGAAGCGCTACTGCGTTGGTCTTCTCCCGAACTCGGACAGGTATCGCCGAATCAGTTTATTCCTTTAGCTGAAGAGACGGGCTTGATTTCTTTAATCGGCGAGTGGGCGTTGCAAGCGGCTTGTATGCAGAGTAAAGCCTGGAAAACGTTGAATTTACCGCCGGTGCAAATCGCCGTCAACTTATCGGCGCGACAATTTCAGGACAAGCGCTTGCTCGGAATCGTGACGCGCATCCTAGAAGAAACGGGAATGATACCCCATTACTTGGAGTTAGAAATTACTGAAAGTATTGCGATGCAGGATGTTGAATTTACCAATTCAGTCTTGAGAAGTTTGCGGCAATTAGGGATTAAAATTGCGCTGGACGATTTTGGGACGGGTCACTCTTCTTTAGGGACGTTGAAATTGTTCCCCTTGGATTCCTTGAAAATCGATCGCTCCTTCGTGCGAGACTTGACGGAAGATTCTCGCGATGCGGCGATTATCAACGCGATTGTTGCTTTAGGACGCGGTTTGGGGTTAAGCGCGATCGCTGAAGGCGTGGAGACAGAGGCACAGTTGGAATTCCTGCGGGAAGTCGGCTGCGATATCGCTCAAGGTTACTTATTAAGTTATCCTTTAGCAGCAGACGCAGCCACCCAGTTTTTGAGAGAGTATCCCGTCGGAGGTCTTTCCCGCACTGATAAGTAGGGGGGCATCAAAAAAGTTAACAAGACCTGTAGGGGCGGGTTTAGCTGAAACTGTTGTTATGAGAGCGATCTAGAACTCAAAACCCGCCCTCCCCGCATTCTATTTAATTACAACCGCCTACTTATACCGCCAAAGTGAGGATAAAAAATGAGCGCAATCGCAATTACCGTCAAACTCTTTGCTGCCTATCAAGAAGCTTACCAAGCTTCCGAATTAATGCTACAACTTCCCTCTCAATCCCCCGTTTCCGAAGTTTTAGAGCGATTCATTACCGAACATCCGGAACTCGAACGCTGGCGAAGTTTAACCCGCTTTGGGATTAATTATCAGTTTGTAGAAGCCGATACGTTCTTACAAGACGGCGATGAAGTCGTTTTAATTCCTCCGACGAGCGGCGGATAAGGAATAATTAACCATTAAACCCCCTGATAATCAAGGCTCTTCAGATGCTTCGCAGATCCTTAAAAGATCGCCCCTCCCATCCCATTAACTTCACGCCCTACCTCTTTTTGCTCCCAGCTTTGGCGATTCTGGGACTGACGGTATTTTTGCCCGCCCTGCAAGCGTTTTTCTTGAGTCTGACTCGTTACGACGCGATCGCAGCCCCCCAATGGATCGGCTTCAAAAACTTTCAGCGCTTATTAACGGATGAAGTTTTTTGGAAAACCGCGAGCAACACGCTTTTGTACTTAATCGTTGTTGTTCCGGCTTTAGTGTTTGCGCCCTTGGGTTTAGCAATTTTGGTTAATCGCAAGCTGCGCGGAATTCATTGGTTTCGTCTTTCTTTCTATACGCCTGTTGTTATTTCAATGGTAGTGGCGGGGATCGCCTGGAAAGCGATTTATGCCTCTAATGGGTTGCTCAATCAATTTTTAAAAACCGTCGGGATGCAAGATGGAATTCCTTGGTTAACCAGTCCTAAGTGGGCGCTCTGGAGTGTGATGTTAGTGACAATCTGGAAAGGCTTAGGATATTACATGGTTATTTATTTGGCGGGGTTGCAATCGATTTCACCCGAACTCTACGAAGCAGCCGCTTTGGATGGTTCGGAGAGTTGGCGCAAGCATTGGGATATTACCTTACCCTTAATGAAACCCTACTTGATTTTAGTTGCTGTCATCTCAGCCATTTCGGCGACTAAAGTTTTTGAGGAAATTTATATTATGACTCAAGGTGGCCCTAGAAATAGCTCTAAAACAGTTGTTTATTATTTGTACGAGCAGGCTTTTAAAAATTTAGAAATTGGATATGCTTGTGCGGTGGGGTTAGTGTTATTTATGATAATTTTTGTTCTTTCAATTATGAATTTATTGCTCTCTAAAGAGAGAGGATTTTATAATCGATAACGGAATTTAAAATCACCAATTATCTCATTCTTTTCGCACTGCGGGTGCGTAAATATTCAGCAAGAATGGCAACACCAGCAGAAGCAAAAATTAATAATACGCTGAGGGCATTAATATCCGGTTTTACGCCAGTCCGAATGCGACTAAAAATTTCCATCGGTAGCGTTGTCGAACCCGTTCCGGCAGTGAAACTCGCGATTAAAAAGTCATCCATGCTCAAGACGAAAGCGAGTAAACATCCCGCTAAAATGGCGGGGGCGAGTTCTGGAAGCAGCACTTGAATGAAAGCTTGGGTCGGAGTCGCACCGAGATCGAGGGCGGCTTCTTCAAGGTAAGGATCGAGTTGGGAGATGCGCGAGGAGACGACGAGGGCGACGTAGGCGAGGCAGAAGACGACGTGGGCGGCGACAATCGTTCCCAGGCTGAGAGGAACGTTAACGACGGCGAGAAAGACGAGGGTAGCCACGGCGATCGCGATATCGGGTACGATCAGCGGTAAGTAGGCAATCCCGCGATATAACCCTTTTCCGGGGAAGCGATAGCGGGCTAATCCCACCGCCATCATCGTCCCCAATACGGCCGCGATCGCCACAGCACAAAGCGCAACGACTAAACTATTTTGGAGCGATCGCAAAATTCGCCCGTCCGCAAACAACTTCACGTACCACTTCAGCGTAAACCCCTGCCAGCCCGCACTGTATGGCGACTGATTGAAACTATAGAACCCCAGCACAAAAATTGGCAGGTACATATAGAAAAACATCAGCAGCGAAAAGATTGCCAGCCAAGAGAATTTTAAACTACGGTTCGTTGTTTGCGCTTCGCTATCCACGGGTTCGCTGCCTAATAAATTGACACGAATAATTAACGGCTCATTATCAATTGTCCATTATCCATTAATCAATGGTCATTCATTATCCATTATCAATTGTCCATTATCGAATGGCACTGACTTAAGGCTGGTGGGCGCTGCCCACCCTACGAAATTATCTGTAGAGACGTTGCAAGTCAACGTCTCTACAGGCGATTTTTCAACTCTTATTTCAGTGCCATTGGTCGATTATCCATTAATCAACGGTCATTCATTATCCATTATCAATTATCCATTATCCATTAATTAACGGTCGTTATCTACGCCACTCGCCTCCGCCTGCCCTACTTTTTCTGGCTTAGTCTCCTCCGGTTTTATGCCTGCCTTATCCTGCAAATACGACTGAATAACTTTCGCGACAATCGGGCCGGCTGTTTTGCCACCGCCGCCGCCGGAATGTTCCACAAACGCCACGACGACAATCTCCGGTTTATCGTAAGGGGCATAGCCGCCAAACCAAGCATGAGTCGGTCCCGGAGGTGCTTCTGCGGTTCCGCTTTTCCCTGCCATCGGCACGTAATTGAGGGCAGCAGCCGTTCCCGAGGTTACGACCGATCGCAACCCATTGCGGATGGTTTCGAGGGTTGTGGGTTTCAAATTTAGGGGTTTGCGCCACTCTTGGGCATCGCGATTATCTTCTAAGAGGTGGGGCTTGACGCGATCGCCGCCATTGGCGATAACCGAGAACATAACCGCAATTTGCAGGGGAGTTGCCTGAGTAAATCCTTGACCGATAGACATATTAATGGTATCGCCGACCGCCCACTTATCGTTATAGTTCTTTTGCTTCCACTCCTCATCGGCGATTAACCCCTTGGACTCGCCGCTCAAATCGATCCCCGTTTTCTCCCCGAAACCGTAACGCCGCGACCAATCGATTAACGTCGGCCCGCCCACGCCCCGCCCAATTTGACCGAAGAAGGTGTTGCTACTCATTGCTAAAGCGCGCACGAAACCAATCGTCCCAAACCCGGCCTTATTCCATTCCCCAAACGCCGTTCCCCCCACGTTGAGATAAGCAAAAGTGTTGAGATAAGTATCGGGAGAAAACTTACCCGACTCCATTCCTGCTGTCGCTGTCACGACTTTAAACGTTGAAGCGGGCGGAAAACCTCGCATGGTTCGATTGACGAAGGGATTCCCTTCCCCTTGTAACTCTTTCCAGGTTTGCGGCGTAATCCGACCCGAGAAGATATTCGGGTCGAAGGTGGGATAGCTCACCATAGCCAGCACTGCGCCATTATTAGGGTTGAGGGCAACCACTGCCCCCTTGCGGGAACCGAGGGCAGATTCAGCCGCTTTTTGCAAGTTGGCATCGAGGGTGATGGTGACATCCTGTCCGGCTTTTGATTCTTTCTGCCCCAGAACGCGCACGACTTTACCCTGACCGTTGACCTCTACTTGCTGACCGCCCCATTCACCGCGCAGCAAGGGTTCTAAGCTTTCTTCCACGCCCATTTTGCCGACAATATCGCCTAAACGATAACCTTCCTTGCGGCGTTCCTTAAATTCTTCAGCATTTAACTCGCCCGTATAGCCGAGGACGTGCGCTCCTAAACCCTTGAGAGGGTAAGCCCGAACGTGCTCGATATCGACCGTTACCCCATCGAGTTCTTGGCTGTATTCTTCGAGCGCAGTGATTTTTTCGACATCCAGCCCTCGGGCAATGCGGACTAGGGTCACTGAGTTATTACCCGCAGCGGCAACCTTTTCTCGAATTTCTGCTTCGGGAATGTCTAAAATTTGTGAAAGACGCTTTACGGTTTGCGGCCAGGTGGGTTTGCTTTGGGCTAGAGGCCAGACGAAGGCAGAGTGAGACAGGCTGCTATTGGCGAGAACTCTGCCTTTGCGATCGAAAATGGTACCGCGCACGGGATGTCGCGGAATGAGGCGGATGCGATTGTTCTCTGCGAGTTCGCGATTGTGTTGACCTTCGATCGCTTGCAGATAGGTCAAACGAGAACCAATTCCACCGAGGAGCAGCAAGCTAATAACGGTCATAATGAATATAGACCGAGGAACGCTGCCGACGGTACGTTGAGTGCCTTTACGTTCGGCTTTAGAGATCGGATTGACAGTGTTAAGCGGACTGACTTGCGTCATGGTGATGAGTCAATGGGGCATTAGCCAATAAAATAACAAATAACTTGCGGAAATATTTTAACAATCTCGAGAATTTATACTACCTATCTCCCTATGGCTCAAACGTTTATTCCGGAAAATAATAGGGTTGAGGCAATATCTCCCGCCTTAGATGTGGAACTGCGTCAGTTTTATAAGGTATTTGATGGCGAACCAGCGGTTAAGGGGGTAAGCCTTGAGGTTCGCAAGGGCGAGTTCTTCAGCATTCTGGGGCCGTCGGGCTGCGGGAAAACGACAATTCTGCGCGCGATCGCGGGTTTTGAGGTTCCGTCTTCCGGCGAAGTTTTCATCCAAGGCGAACTGATGAACCGGGTTCCGCCCTACCGCCGTCCGGTGAATACGGTTTTTCAAAGTTACGCCCTCTTCAACCATCTGACAGTAGCGCAAAATATTGCTTTCGGCCTGAAGATTCAGAAGTTGCCGAAAACGGAGATTGAAACGCGGGTCGCCGAGGCGCTGGCGGGGGTGAGAATGGAAACTTTTGCCCATCGTTACCCGAACCAGCTTTCGGGCGGACAGCGCCAGCGAGTGGCGCTGGCGAGGGCGCTAGTGAATCGTCCGGCAGTGGTGCTGCTCGATGAGCCACTCGGAGCGCTAGATTTGAAGTTACGCAAGGAAATGCAGGTGGAGTTAAGCCGTTTGCATCGAGAGTTAGGTTTGACGTTTGTGATGGTGACGCACGACCAAGAAGAGGCCCTGTCGCTATCGGATCGCATCGCCGTCCTGCGCGCCGGGAAAATCGAGCAAGTCGGTACGCCGAGCGAAATCTACGAACGTCCTCGCACTGCCTTTGTAGCGGATTTTATCGGCGATACGAATTTATTTAAGGGCGAACTCAATACACAAGACAGTAATATTGTCAAGCTTGTGACCCAGACTGGGCTTGCGATCGCGGTACAATCTCCCTCAGTACCGCCCGCAAACACGATTGCTGTTAGCATCCGCCCCGAAAAAATCAACCTTAGTTCGCAGCCACCAGCAAGCGCCGATAACTGCTTTCAAGGACGCTTGCAGCACGCCATGTACCTCGGAACGCGCGTTCAGTGCGTTGTCGCCCTCGAAAGTGGCGAAACCTTAATCGTCATGCAACCTAACCCCGCTCCCGACCTCCCCGAACTCGACGCACCCGTTTACGCTTCCTGGTCGGCGAAAGATTGCTTAGCTCTAGAAATGAATGATGAAGGGTAAATTACGAATTACGAATTACGAATTACAAACTATTATGACTCACAACAATCGAACAACAACTCTCAAGTACGACACCACTTTCCTAAAGATTTTAACGAACGAGTCATTCACAGAATTTTGTCTTGTTTTTAACGGGAATACGATGCTATAGCGCAACTTCTTCTATCTCTTCGATTAGCGTTTGCCAGTCGAGTGCAAGCGAGGGATTATCAGTGCGCGATCGCTGACAGCGACGATTGAAGGTACAGTATTCACACTCTCCTTTTGTTTCGGGAACTTGCGGAAAAGGAATTCCAGCACTGTAATAGCGTTCTAAATTAGCGTTGAGTTGGTTTAATAAGGATTGAAGTTGCGATCGCGTCCGTTCGTGTTTTTGCCGACTGTAGGGAATTGTCGCGCATTCGGGACTGCCTTGAACGAACCAATACGTCATCGAAAGCTGCTCGGGCGTATAGTTCGAGGTTTCCACGAGGACGAATAGGTAAAGGCGCGTTTGCCAGTTTGCCTGAATTTTATGAGAGTCAAGCGGTTTGCGATAAGTTTTCCAATCGAGAATGTGGGCGCTGTTGGGGTGCGTAACCAGCAAGTCGTAGATGACGCTTAGGGTGTAATCCTCAAAGGCAAAAGAACGGTAATGTTCGGCTTCGCGCTGACTGTCAGGACTGGGGGCGGCAATTTCGGGAACCGCTCGAACTAGGGATGCGATCGCGTTTGCATAGCGATCGTTTTCTGCAAGGATAGACTCAAGGGGCAACCCCATTTCTCGCTGCTGCATCAACAAGTGAAATTGACTCCCCCACGCGAGGCGTTCTTGCTGTTCGGGATCGAGGGGTGAAGCGAGTTGGTCTAAGTATATATGCTGGAACTTGCGCGGGCAAGTGTCGAGGAGGTTGAGATGTCCTTGAGAAAGACGAGCAATAGTCATTTCAGTTATGGGCAGGAACTCATTGTCAATATTAACCAATTTTATAGGTATGTTCCTGATGGGGAGTTAAAGATGTAAGTTAGGTCTTAATTTCGGCAAGTGACAGAAGATAGATATAGCGCTACACAACTCGTTTATACCAGATTGATGGGTCGCTGCATAGAATGAAAAGTAGGGTGTGGAGCGCGAAGCGTAACGCACCGTTATCCTGATAATTTAGGAGAGTTTATTCTAGGCAACGCAATCTTAAATTGGTATTAGGACTTTTGCTCGTACCTTGGCAAGGTTAAAACAAGGAAGAAAGAGATCGCTGAAATCAAGACTTAACAAATATTTCAGGAATTGCGTCAGCCACGATTTTAACCTTGTCAATGTAGTACATTTAATTCATTGGAGATAGCGGTTGTCCGAGAGTGTTAGGGGGTATTGCCCGAATTCGCGATCGCTAAAATAATTTTAACGAAAGAACCGCCTAATAACGTGATGGTCGCTAAAGAAGTAATCCCAAAGCCGAGAACTCGTTTTTCGGCAGCTTGATAGTATCCCCAAGCAAATAAGATGCGTCCGACAATCCAAAGCGCCCCAATTCCTGCCGCCCAAAGAGGACTGACAAAAGCAGCAAATAACCAAAGGGAAGGCAGGAAAATAATCAGTTGTTCGAGGGTATTTTGTTGAACGCGAATGACGCGCTCGAAGTCGGGATTTCCCGTCATCTGCGGCGGTGAAATTTTATATTTAGCGCGCGCGCGTCCGACGTTAATGGTTACGCCGAAGTAAACGATTAGGGCGCAAACGGTGACTAAACTCGGCCAAGGCGATAAGGTAATCGTCATTTTGAGTATCGGGGGAATTTACAGTTAAATCGTTAATTATTTTAACCTGTTTGACTGACTCCGCGATATAATTGCGCGATCCCGACTTCTAATTCGACACTCTTGAATTGCACCAATTCCCCTGCCCCATAACTCTGCGTTTCCCACTGCTTTTCCCCTTCACGAGTAACAACGCAGCGGCGACATTCAACCTGCATTCGATCTTGATTAATAAGAACGTATTCTTCTAAGGTAGGAATTTGTTGGTAATCCTCGAATTTTTCAGCGCGATCGAATTTTTCGGTAGAAGGGGATAGCACTTCGACAATCAGCTTTGGATAGCGCTTGACGTAACGATCTTCGCGGTCTCGTTCGTCGCAAGTTACGAAGACATCGGGGTAATAAAAAAACGCATCGGCATAATTGACTTTTACATTTCCCGATCGCACCGCACACCCCGAATCGCGAAGTTTTTGCCGCAGAAGTTCGATAAGATTGAGACATATCTCATCATGGTCGTCGCTACTGCCGGACATGGCGTAAATTAAACCCTGTCGATATTCGTGGCGAATTTCTGCATCGCGTTCGAGGGCGAGATAGTCTTGAGGGCTGAATCCAGCAGGGAGCGCTATCATAGTTTGTAGTTGTTGAATACGCTTCTATTATTTTATCTTGCTCTGACTGTATAGCGTTTTTCTAATGGATGAGGTACAAAAGTTGAAATTAGATGGGTAGGGGCGAATGGCATTCGCCCGCACGGTGTACCTCACGCAAACGAAAAATGCTAGATATAGCAATTCTATACAGTTGACAAATATTCTTTTCATAAAAATACGGAAATCTAACAATCTATTTTAATAAAATTTAGAATGGTTTTTAATCAATAAAGTGTTGCGCGAGCGATTTAAACGTACAGATCCACTTATTCAATGTATACTTAAGGCTAATGACACTGAAATTGTCAGATTGCCGCGATATTCAAAAGGAATTATAAACGTGAGAAAAAGCGAAGCTTCATCAAAACAGATTTCAGGAAATGTCAATAAGTACGAATCCTACCGAGAGGCGTGGTCGCGAATTAAATTAGCGTTAGAGAATCAGTTTTTCTTGGAAGCAATTACGATTCAGGAAAGTATTATCTCCGACCGCCTCCTCAGCTTTCTCTCTCGTCCAGACGCTCCCAATCCACTTGTTTTAAAAAATGGGAGTTTTCCTTCATTTGGTAAACTGATTAAAGGCTGGCGCTCTGAATTTAAAGATGGGCTTCCATCGGGTTCTTATCCAGATTTAATTGAAGCAGTCGATCGGTGGCGGCGTTATCGAAATGAAGCTATTCATGCAATTGTTAAATCCGAACCGGGGGAACCGACTCAACCGATTGATAGTTTTTTACAAAAAGCCAAGGACGCGGCAGAAGAAGGAGAAAAGCTAACCCGAGAAGTCTGTAATTGGTGTAAAAAAGAAAAGAAATCGTAATAATATCTTTATGTCCAATACGTCATCCCTAATCTCTTCCTTTCTCAGTGCGATTGTCTTCTACACCTGTATCCCCTTACCCCAAATTTTCCCCCTCACGATTGAAAGAATTGCGCGTTTTGCACCGATAATCGGGCTATTATTGGGCGGAATTTTAGCGCTAGCAGACGCAGGATTAACTTTAATCGGGATGCCAGTTTTAACCCGCAGCGCGCTGGTGGTGAGTTTGGGGATTGCTTTGACGGGCGGATTGCACTTGGACGGGGCGATGGATGCGGCGGATGGATTAGCGGTGCAGGATGGGGAACGGCGCTTGCAGGTGATGCAGGATAGCGCGACGGGGGCGTTTGGCGCGATCGCGGCCGTTATCCTCATTGTACTGAAAACGGCGG
Source organism: Oscillatoria sp. FACHB-1406 (assembly GCF_014698145.1). Taxonomy (NCBI): domain Bacteria; kingdom Bacillati; phylum Cyanobacteriota; class Cyanophyceae; order Oscillatoriales; family Oscillatoriaceae; genus Oscillatoria; species Oscillatoria sp. FACHB-1406. The sequence continues at coordinate 56,656 of NZ_JACJSM010000023.1, forward strand.
CTTTAAGCGAGATGGGGGGAAATCGCGCTTTGGCGTTGATAGCGGCGATGGGGTGGGGGCGTTGGGGGCAAGTTGTCGCGATCGCGCGCTATCCTTATCTCAGGCCGACTGGGAAGGGTGCGTTTCACAAAGAATCGCTGCGTTCTCCCCAGGATGTGCTGTTGGGGTTATTTGTACTGCTGGGTTTGGCGGGCAGTATTTTAGCGATAGATGCAACGCAATGGCGTTGGGTAGCGGCGATGGTTGCAGGGGGTGGCGCGATCGCGTTTTTGACCGGATACTGGTTTAATCGGCAACTCGGCGGCCACACCGGCGATACTTACGGTGCAGTCGTCGAGTGGACGGAGGCTTTTTTACTCTGTTTATTGGCAGTCTTTGCCCCAACAATTTAAGCGAAATGTTCGAGTAGCTTTCGCAAAATGGCTTTGCGATAGACCAAACTCAATGTATCGGTGAGGTACTCTAAGTTGGCGGGCGGTTCCATCAATAAACTATCGGAAAGAACGATAGAACGCCACCAATTTTTAGGAATGTTTATTTCCACTCCCACTCGTTCCATCACCTGCATAAACTCCCAAGCAATTAACCCGTAACAAACAGGAGTCGGGTGAAAACCATCCAAGCCAATTAAACCGCCAGTAACGCGCTGTTCGGGGTTAAAAGCATCGGGAACGAGACGGATATAGCGCGTATCTAATAGCGGTTTTCCGGCTGTCGAAATGCGCTTGGGGGCGAGTTCGTTCAATGCTTCAATCAATCCCGGCGGAAACTCATAAGTGACTTGTCCGACTTGGCGGCGAAAGGCGAGGCGATCGAGTTGTTCGCAAATATCGACAACGTGCCAATTATACTGCTGCGCAGCCTGTTTTATTGCCTCATTGTAAGCATCGATCGCGCGATCGATTTTGCGCGCGTTGTCTGCGGTTAAATAGGGGAAACTGTGCGGATTTTTACTAAAATCTTCGTCCCCAATCCAAAAGTGAGTGTAATACTCGTAATAGCCGTCGGAACTCAGCGCCCTCGATCCTCGTTCACCCGGCGTAATCCCCCGACTAATGGGCGGAATGGTCACGTGAGGAACCGTACCGATAAAGACATTTTCAGCGCCAATCGCTTGGATTTTTGGGGCAACGCGATCGAGCAAAATTTGAAAGTGTTCCGGTTTCCAAAGGTAAGATTGACGTTGGTGCGGCCACTTGCCAACATCTTCAATTTTGGATTCAATCTCTTCTAACTTATGACCTTGAGGTAAAAGTCTCACAACAGTCCCCAAGCAATTATTTGAACCCAACCAAAAAATTAAGTTTTCGATTCCCCCTTGAGAGCGAGCAATTTCTGTCGCTACTCCAATTTGCGACAGCGATTCGTATTGGGGATCGAAGCTCGGATTCAGCGTGCGGCGTGCAATTCGATACAGGGGAGATTCCGGAACTTTCGCCAAAAAATTTGACTTAGCGGGTGAGAGAAGCTGGCGACAAACTCGCTCGGTTAAGGTATCGCAATCGCCCAATTGAAAGCCGGAAACTGCTAAATTATGATGTAAGGGGCCCGTTTGAGAAGATTGCGCTCCTTCGCCTTTTTCCCAATAGTCTTCAACGCTGCTGAGAAAGCGTCTCATTCTCAGTACGGCGCGAGGAACTTCCGATAAGTCAACGTTGGGGCCGTAGTTATCAACAAGCAAGCGTAAAACTCTTTCAAAGTTAAGCGGTACGCCTCCTTTTCCCATAAAATCGGGATATTTAAACTCAAAGTTATTGAGACATTGTGCGATGCGAGCGGGGTAAGAAATTTCAGTACGGTAGATGCTCCCACTCGTCACGCCTTGCGTCATACTATCGCCAATAGCGACTAAAGGAACGGACATTTTTAAGACTCCTGATGTAACCCAATTGTAGCGCTCGCTCGGTTAGCGAAAATCAACTTAACTCGATAAGGGCAGGTTTAGCCATCGATGTGTTAATCAATATCGATGAATGTTCAATAAACCTGCCCCTACGGAGGGTCACTTTTTTTGGCGAATGCTAATTCACCTAACGCGCCCTCACAGTTTTGGTTTACTTTTATTCCGCTTTCTTACTAAAGCGAGACGCTCCATTTTTCTGTTGGGGCATAGCAGTGCTCATTGGTGTCAACTTAAGCCTACTATCCTTGATAGCCCTGAGTTTTTCCTAAAATTTCGATCCCCTTCTTATCCCCCTAACGATCCCCCTCTTATCCCCCTTACTAAGGGGGAGGATAGAAGATGCTTCGCTATTTGTTGAATGGGGACTTTGAATGAGTTCCGGTTCCCCCCTTTAATAAGGGGGGCTAGGGGGGATCGAGAGCTAATGCTTAAACAGCGGTCTATTTCTGGGTTTCACGTTAAGTTGACACTCATGAGCAGTGCTAGCCCCTCATTCCACTCTACTCTACAATAACTCAAACAAAACTGTCGATTAACTTCCGTAAAATAGTTTGTCGGTAGAGAAAACCTAACGTATCGGTTAAATATTCCAAATTGGCTGGCGGATCCATTAATAAGGTATCTGAAAGAACGATCGATTGCCACCAATTTGCCGGGATATTCACAGAAACGCCAACTTGTTCCATTACCTTCATAAACTCCCAAGCAATTAACCCGTAGCAAACTGGGGTTGGATGAAAACCATCCAAACCAATTAAACCCCCAATCAGGCGTTGTTCTGGGTCGAAAGCTTCGGGAACGATGCGAATATAGCGCGTATCAATGAGAGGTTCTCCCGATGCAGAAAGGCGCTGCGGAAGTAACTTTTGTAAGGCATCAATTAATCCTTGGGGGAAAACATAAGTTACGTTTCCGGCGCGACGGCGGAAGGCTAAACTATCGAGTTTTTCGCAAAGATCGACGACGTGCCATCCATACCTTTCTGCCATATTTTTAATCGCATGATTGTATTCGTCAATGGTGCGATCGATATAACGGGCTTGTTCGCGGGTGAGGTAGTTATATTTTTTCGGGTCTTTGCTAAACTCATCATCCGCAATCCAGAAGTGAGTATAGTATTCGTAGTAACCATCCGCACTCAGCGCATCTTTGCCTTGTTTACCGGGGGTAATTCCGCGACTCACGGGGGGAATTGTGACGTGAGGAACCGTGCCGATAAAGACGTTTTGAGCGCCAATTGAGTGGATTTTAGGTGCGACGCGATCGAGCAAAATTTGAAAGTGTTCGGGTTTCCAGAGATTGCATTTGCGGCTGTGAGGGACGCGATCGATATCTTCTATCGTAGACTCGATTGGATGTAAGTTAGTAACCGTTCCCAAGCAATTATTAGCGCCCAACCAAAAGATGAGATTTTCAATCCCGCCTTGGGAAGCAGCAATTTCTTTTGCTGCCGAAATTTGGGTGAGAGATTCGTATTGAGAACTATAGCTGGGATTGAGAGTACGGCGGGCGATGCGGTACATCGGAAAGTCAGGAATTTGCGAGAGTAGATTATTTCTCGGTGCTGGCAGCCAATCGCGACAAAGCCGCTCGGTTAAGGTGTCGCAATCGCCCAATTGAAAGCCAGAAATTGCTAAATTGTGATGCAAGGGGCCGGTTTCAGTCGCTTTTGTGCCGTCGCCCCGTTCCCAATAATCTTCAGTGCGATCCAGTAGACCTTGCAATCGCACGGCAGCTTGAACAATTTCGTTATAATCGACATGAACGCCGAAGCTATCAACTAAGACTCGCAAGACTTTTTCTAAGTTCAGGGGCAAACCGCCCTTGCCCATAAAATTGGGCCGTTTAAAGTCAAAGTTTCCCAAGCATTGAACGATACGGGCGGGATAAGAAATTTCGGTGCGAAAAATACTCCCGCTGGTCACGCCTTGGGTCATACTATCGCCAATAGCAACTAAAGGAACGGACATTTTAAATACTCCTGGTAACGATTGAAATGAGAAAGGATAGATAGCGCGGAATTCAAAAGCGCGATCGCACCCTGGACAGGGATATTAAGTTTAATAAAGAGCATCCGGAGCGCAAGCTTTGCGCCCCTACTCGCGAAGCTATAATTTCCGAGCTAAACTTCAACAACTTTAGCATGACCGGCAAAGACAAAATGAGCTTCGCGGCTGCCTTGACTTGCATCTTTCCACTTAATGTGGTAGTGACCTTCTTCAGAACCAAGCAAGTCTTCAATTTGGTAGTTCCCTAGCCCAATGTCGATACAACTTCCCGGATGTTCCCGTTCGATATCAACCGCTTGTTCGGTGGAAGGTTTAAGGACGGTGGGAACGGTAACTTTGAGGGTATAATCGCGATCGGGATCGGTGGGAGTAATGCCGAGTCCTTTTGCGATCGCGTCTGCCATTTCCTCCACGTCAAAAATGCCCATATCCCGCATCGAATCGCAGAAACAGCACTCTACTAAAATCGCAGGCATCTGGGTATGTTTGAGGACAAAAAAGTTAGCCGTCTTCACGCCCTTATCTTTGAAGCCCAGCTTAACAATTTCTGCTAAAACTTTTCTCGCGATTTGCTGAGATTCATTGCCCATGCCGAAAATTTCAGTCCCATTCGCATTGCCATTGAACGAATTAAAATGAATTGAGACGAATACATCAACCCCTGCATTATTAGCCGTATCAACTCGTTTTTGGAGCGATTCTCGAACGCTAGAAGCGCTGCGAGGCGTACAATTAATGACTTGATGACCCGCTGCTTCCAGTTTTTTAATCAAGCGGGTTCCAACTGCCATTGTTAGCTCGTCTTCCTTTTTAATTCCAACTGCGCCGGTATCTGGGGGGCAATTGTGTCCGATGTCAATTCCAAATTTAGTCATAACTTAACCTCCAGTAGGCGTAAGATTTTGATGAGTAGCGTTTTGAGAATTAGAGGACTGAGTATTCGACGTTACTGCTATCGAACTATTTTGAGCTATTTCTCGATCGACTATCAACTGATTAAGGGGTTCTTCTAAAGCTGCTTTTATTCTCAAAGTATTAAACTCCTCGACGATTTTATAAAAAGAGGGTTCGGGTAGCTTGTAGTTCACAATGCTGTGTAACCTCTGAGCTTCAGCAGCCAAAACTTTTCCTTGCTGATATCGTTTTTCTAGAGGAAGCTTTGTAACTAGAGCTTGAGAAAGTGCTGCTCCAATACCGAGTAAACTGGCAATTTCGGGTTGTTTGTTACTAATAAATAATGGCACTAATGCCCCGGAAAAAATTCCGATTCCTCCCAACATAATACCCAAGCCGCGATTGAATTTAGATAAGCCAAGATTGCGATCGATGAAACGATCGACTTCTTTAAGAAATTGGTCTTTCATTTCTAATTCTGTTAAAGGAGGAGATATCGAGGACTGGGGGTTAGGATTAGTGTCTGTCATATTTTGAATTTCCTTCGCTCTTTAGAAACGATAAAACCAACGCATCATCATTGAGGGGCGCTCGCGCAATGGAGCGCCCCTTTCAACTTAGGCAACAGATATATTCTGTGCCAACGCTAACAAGTCTCCCAGGGAACCCTTAAAGCGGTTTTTATCGACATTACCCTTTACCCCAGCTATCGAACCAACTTCTGTATACTGCCAAATCGTGTAGCCCTTTCCACCCCAATTATCTCCAGGAACGCTAGGTCTCGATCTTGGGGTATAGTGAGCGATCCACAGAGGATAATCGGCAAACTCTTGGGTATCCTTCATATACTCGCTCCAAAAGGAAGGTCCCGTGTAAATAATCGGTTTTTCTTTTGTTGCTGCTTCCACTTGCTTTAACCAATTTTTGACACGAGCGATACGTTGCTCGAAATCTAATTCTTTCCAAGCACGTCCGACGTTTTCCGGCCAGGGTTCCAAGTCTAAAACCGGAGGTAAATCGCCTGGTTCGAGAACATCTTGAACCACAGAAAGAAAATTCTTAACTTGCTCTTCTGCCGCCTTCTGAGGTCTGAAGAAATGGTAAGCACCGCGAAGAATTCCGGCTGATTTCATCCCCGCCCAGTTGGTTGAAAAAGTGTCATCTTTCCAAGTCCCGCCTTCTGTTGCTTTTGCAAAGGCAAAGTCAACACCAGCAGCTTTAACTCGATGCCAATCAATCGGAGGATTGTAGTTGGAAACATCAATTCCTAAAAGTCTCGCGTCTGCATCTTTTTCAATTAAAAATATATCGAGAGCGTCGGCAGTAAGTTGACGACCGGCAGCATCAAAACCTTTGGCAACAATTCGTCTTTTACCGCCTCGTATAAATGGATAGTGGATAGCCCACTTTCCATCCACAACCGGGACTTTTCCCAATAAATATTGCTCGGCAAAAAGCTCGATTATGGCAATTGAGTTTTCAGCAGTTCCTTGAAAGTTAATGGTATCGCCAAGGGTCAATTGAGTGAGGTTCGCAGGATTGGTAATTTTGACTGACATTTTGAGGCTCCGTAAATGGGTAAAGTTTTAGGAAGTCACTAACTAGATAACCGGGAAGTTTTTAACGAGATCGTCACCTGCGATAATGGTAGTTTCATAGGTGTAGTTCGCATTTAGTTTGTAGCGGCGGTCTTTCATGATAATATCCATGAAATCTTCATGTCCTTCTGCGGTACGTCCAACGAAACAACCTGCAGCCCAACGACCAATATCGTGACGGACTGCACCGTTAGCGTGATGTTGATTAATACCAAACAGTCCGGTATCGAGTTTGTCGCCCGTGCGGAAACCATCTTTGTTAAAATCGCGGTGAACGGTGACAGGTTTGGTTTGAACTAAAGCTTTACCTTGATTCGTATGACGAGTAATATGAGCGCCGACTTGCCAAGCTTTGTACTGACCAAATTTAATCCGAGCCGCACCATTTGGGTTCATTGGATTGACAGTCCAAAATCTTCCGGGTTCGGTAGTTGCTTCCCAATTTCCTACAATTTTCGGAGTTCCATTCACAATTTCAATTACCATGCGACGGTCGTTAAAATGATTGGGAGTATCTGTATTTTCGGTTCCGTCGGCATTCATTCCTTCAACGTAAACAATGTTAAATTCGCCCGGTTTCACAGAAATACTGTAATCTTTCGTCAACATATATTTGATAATGCGACCCGCTAGGTCGTTACCCGGTCTGAGCTTAGAAACGATAAACTCTTCCAACTCTTTTGGATCGGTTTCAATAAGCTTCTTGGAAGTTTCAAAGTCTAAGATGCCAACGTTAGAGCAATTAGTATAACCTTGAAATTCCTTGAACGCCTCGGTTGTAATCGGCCCAAACTTTCCGTCTACGGGAGGGTCTAACAGCTTGAGCCAAATCAAAACTTTCTGAATATCAGTCGTTAGCTCTTCATCGGCGGCAATTTCGAGCATCGTGTATTGCTTTCCGGAAGTTCTAGCAAGTTCGTAAAATTCTGGAAGGTACATAGTGAAAATTATGTTTGATTGCGTTGTAAACTCAGGATGTTTGTCCTGTTTCTACTGATGTCTCTCACGATAACAATTGCCCCCCAGACCTGACAGTCGGTAAAAGTCAGGAAAAAGTCACCTGACTTGTCAGTTACAGTTTGTGAACTTTCCGGATGCGGCAAAAAAAGCTTGTATGAAGAATCCCCGCTTTTTCAAAAGCCTCGGTGGGAGAATTTCTTTATTAAAAAAGTACCCGAAATTCTATTGACAATCGATAGGAAGAGTGACAAGCTGATGAATGCGATTGGCGGAGATAAATTTGATTGCGCGATCGCACCAGAATTTAACAAAACTCAAAATCGGGGTGTGCATTCAGTAGAGACCTGAAATAATTCCACAAAAGAAAAACGTTGTACTATGACTGTTGACGAAGCATTAATACTTATTAAAAAGGCTGGAGGCGATCGCTACTTTAATACCGTTCGAGAGATCGTCTTTCGGCAGTCCTGGCAGGGAGAATCTTACGGGAAAATCGCTCGTGACTATGACTACAACGAAGGCTACGTGAAGGATACGGGCTATCGTTTGTGGAGTTTCCTCTCGGAGATTTTCGGCGAAAAAGTGACGAAAAATAACCTGCATTTGGTGCTGAAGCGCTACCAACAACAACAGCAAAATCTGGCCCGTCTCGCAGCAACGACGGCGTTACCCCACGGGCGCGAAAATGCAATTGCACCCATCGCGCACAATCTCCCCGTGCGCCACTGTACGGCATTTCAAGAGCGAAACTCGGAGTTATCGCAACTATCGGAATGGTTGGGAGACTATTGCACCTATCCTTGGATGGGGATTGAGGGCGTTGCGGGGGCTGGGAAAACGACTTTGGCACTAGAACTCGCTTATCGCTGCTTGGGGGCTGCTGTGCCGCCGGTGGAGGCAATCGCGTTTGTATCCGCCCAAAGCCATTATCGCACGCCCCACGGTGCGATCGCGCGTCTGAAACCCGATCGCACTTTAGCCGATATCCTCCGCGCGCTCGCGCAAACGCTCAACCTTACCCAATTATCCGCCGCCGATTTCGAGACACTCTACGACGGAGTAAAAACCCACTTGCGACAGCATCGCACCTTATTAATCCTCGATCGCTGGGAATCCTTCACCGAACCCGAGCAAATTCTAGCATTCTTATACGATTTGCCTCTCACCGTAAAAGCGATCGTCACCAGTCGCCAACCCTTACTCTCTGTAAAACTTTCCCTCTCACTCCTACCCTATACCCAAATTCTTCCCCTCGTCGTTTGATTAAAACATTAGTTTTATTAACCTCCTTAAACGCAAGCTTTCCCTCAATCCTTTACACGCCAACTTAAGCGACTCCTTCCAATTATTTAAATCCTATAGAATTTCTTGCTATGGTAAAGTAGACCCAGACAATCTTACCTTTACCGGGGGCATGAGAAAGAACCAAATATTAAACCCGCTCGGACATCGACATTCGCTTTTCTTAAGCCTTATTTTACCCATTAACATCTTCTGGCTCATCCTGTTTTTCTTAGGCTATCCTCTCCCTCATATTGACGACTTAGCATTCACGGGCGCTGCTGTCAATCTCGCTCGGAATGGCGACTATTTTAACCCTCTCTTAGCCGTCTGGAACGAACGCCTCTTAGAACGTTTCTACATCCAACCTCCCTTCTCTCAATATACTCTTGCTGCTTGGTTATGGCTTTTCGGCGTTAGCACCCGCAGCTTCTTACTATTTCAGTGCCTTTGTTATAATATCTTCTCTATTTTTACGGCTCTAATCTTTAGAAAGTACGGCTTTTCGAAAATCGCAACCGCTTTCACGATCGTCTGCTTTGCGTTTTGGATGTTAAATGTGGGTTTGCGCTGCGAGGCGCTGGGAATGGCTTTTTTAGCCGTGGGGGTTTGGAGTTTAACAAAAGATACGCCGCTGCGATATTTTTGGGGCTTTTTCTTCTTAGGCGCATCAATTTTAACGACTCCAATATCCCTCGCTTATGCGGTTCCTTTTGGGTTGGCGATCGCGAAAGTTAACTGGGACTCGGCTGCCTCGATAAATCGCAGCTATTTGCAGCAGAGAATCGGAGCTTGGCTCGCTGCATTTTCATTAAACTCGCTCCTATTTTTAGTCTGTATTAAGTTCCAGTTAAGTCTCTTTATTCAAGATATGGCTTGGCACTCAAGCTTTAGGCGCGCCCCCTTTCAGCAAGCCTTCGCCGAGATTTTATTCCTCATGCAGCACGGTTATGGAGAACTGATTTATAGCTCGCTCTTTCTTTGTCATTTTTGCCTGTGCCTGGTTGTTTTAGTTCGTCGTAAAAAATTTTCCAAAAAACTGGTTGCGATTGTCATTCTAATGAATCTTGGTATTGCTTTAAACTTTTTTATCTATTTCCGAGCGATTACAGGAGCAATCAGTTTTTTCAGTTGGGTTTGTATTACTCTGATTTTAGATGAAATCACTTATAAGCATTCTCCCTTTCGCCTTTTAGTTACCTCCCTTGTAACAATTGTTTTTTTTCTGAATCAAAGTTTGACTATTGTCACCTTAGCTGGAATCCATCAAGAACCGCAATCTAGCTATCAAGAAATTAGCAATTATGTGCGATCGCATCCTAACCAAAACTATGCAATTGATTCTATCGCCGCTCGATTTGTTTTCGATTATCATTTGCCGCCCCGATCCATAGATTGGAGCTTCTCGAATCGTGCGCCCCTATTCTGGCCGACATCGCTGTCGCAAAAACCTCCCAATAGAACCTGGATAATTTCCTCTTTTAGCACGACTTTCATGCCAGAAACGCCGGATATTCCTAAAATTAAGTTGTTAGGACGAACGTTTAACACTCTTTCCAGTCATCCCTATCACGTTATGATTATCGAGTAACGAAGAAATTTGAATTCGGCGGATATGAAAAGCAACAAAATCCTTAACTTAATCGGGCAGCGCTATCCACTTTTCTTAAGCCTTATTTTACCCATTGTCATCTTTTGGCTGATTCTGTTTTTCTTAGGCTATCCTCCTCCCTACGGGGACGATTTAGCATTTATCGGTGCTGCTATCAATCTCGCTCGGAATGGCGACTATTTTAACCCTCTCTTAGCCGCTTGGGACGAACGCCTCTTAGAACGTTTCTACATCCAACCTCCCTTCTCTCAATATACTCTTGCTGCTTGGTTATGGCTTTTCGGCGTTAGCACCCGCAGCTTCTTACTATTTCAGTGCCTTTGTTATAATATCTTCTCTATTTTTACGGCTTTAATCTTTAGGAAGTACGGCTTTTCGAGAATCGCAACCGCTTTCACGATTGTCTGCTTTGCGTTTTGGATGTTAAATGTGGGTTTGCGCTGCGAGGCGCTGGGAATGGCTTTTTTAGCCGTGGGGGTTTGGAGTTTAACAAAAGATACGCCGCTGCGATATTTTTGGGGCTTTTTCTTCTTAGGTGCATCAATTTTAACGACTCCAATATCCCTCGCTTATGCGGTTCCTTTTGGGTTGGCGATCGCGAAAGTTAACTGGGATTCGGCTGGCTCAATAAATCGCAGCTATTTGCAGCAGAGAATCGGGGCTTGGCTCGCTGCATTTTCATTAAACTCGCTCCTATTTTTGGTCTGCATCCATTTTCAGCTAAGTCTCTTTATTCAAGATATGGCTTGGCACTCGAGCTTTCGCAAAACTGGTCTAGCAGGAACGATATCAGAACTTTCATTTTTAATACAGCATGGCTATGGAGAAATTATTTATGGATCGCTGTTCGGTCTTTATTTCTGTCTTTGTTTCTGGGTTTTGATTCAACGCAAAAAAGTTGAAAAAAAGTTGATAACTATTGTCATCTTTTTTACATTCAGTCTAGTTTTAAATTTTCTTCTTTACGGTCGGGCAGTTGCAAGTTATTTCATCTTTTTTGGCTGGGCTGCAATTGCTTTAATACTAGACGAGATAGCCTCAAAATACGTTCGCTATCGTTTTTTAATTGCCCCGATCGTCGCGATCGCGTTCTGTCTCAATCAGAGCCTAAACCTTATTACTTTAGCTGGAACGCAGCGGGAACCTCAATCCAGCTATCAAGAGATTAGAGATTACGTGCGATCGCATCCTAACCGAAGCTATGCGATTGATTATATAGCTGCTCGATTTGTTTTCGATTATAAGTTGCCACCCGGATCGATAGATTGGAATTTCTCGAATCGCGCGCCTTTGTTCTGGCCGACATCGCTGTCGCAAAAACCTCCCAATATGACTTGGCTGATCTCTTCCGCTCGTGCGACTGAGTTTCCCGGAATGCCTGATGTTCCTAAAGTTCGGTTGTTGGGACGAACTTTTAGCAGTATTCCCAGTCGTCCTTATCAAGTGACTGTTATCGAGTGAAGAAAAAATTGGGATTGCAACGGTTGACTTGGAATGCAAGTTCTCAATCGATCCTTTGCATTGATAGCCCTGATTTCAGGTTGGTAGACGCTACCCATATTACGCAATATCTGTAGTAGGGACGTTGTATACAACGTCCCTACAAGTTATTTCTTTTTTGCTTATTTCAGTGTCATTCAACCTTTGCACGATGACTTAAAAAAGGGGATAGAGGGTAGTTGTACTCTCTCCTCTTTTATCTTTGCAATCGTGCGACTAAATAGGTCGCAAGCGCGTAACTTTGAGCTTAAACTTGCCGCTGCCGGTTTCCCCAAATGCTCGCACGCGAATGATATAATCTCCGGTTTCGGTAATGCGAGCGAAAAGCAGGGAATTGGTCGAACCGTCCGGGCCGTCGTCGTTTTCGGCAACGGTAGAACCATCCGAGGCGATCAGTTTGACAATGGCATCGAATTCTTCCGAAGTGAGGTCGATCGCGACTTGATCGTTGCTTTCGAGTTTAACCTTATAATCTCGGGCAAACCCACCTTCTCCCGTCGGAATATCTTTATCGGTGAGAGTATCGGAAATTTCATTGCCAGCAGGTACGCTAGAAGGATTGTAGAGTTGAGCGGCGCTCGGTGCGGCATCAATTCCCGCGCATAGTACCGCACCAATAAACCAAGCAAACGAGCAACGACGAGCAAAAGAGTGGGTCATACGGAAATGTGACGCAATTGCATAGCTTAACCCGTTTATTATGTCGCAAATTCCGAGATTCGCAAATCTAGCGCGCCGACAACGACGGATGGCGTTCAATCGACGATCGCATTCCACAAAACTTCCTTCAGCGACATCCCTGCCATCTCCTGAATCGTCACGGTATCGACGATATCGAACTTCGCCCCCGCCCGCGCTAACTCGTCGTCGAGCATTTTCAAAAAGCGCGTTGCTTGGGGATCGTCGCCTGCTTGAATGAAGGAAATAGCTAATTCTTCCTCGCGATCGATGCGTTGGGAAGCATCGACAATGGCGCGAATAACCCCGCCGCGATCGTCGGGTTCTCCGTCGGTAATCACCAGGAACGTTTCGCCGTTCGCTTTGGCTTCGCCTCTATCTTTGCGCTCGAAGTAATGGAAGAGGGCATCTTGCAAAACTCCGGCGAGATCGCTGCGCCCGCCCGGAATATTTTCAGCAAAAATTTGCTGGACTTTATCAGCAGTAACGTAATTGTAGCGTTTGTACCGACCGGAAAAGACATACACCGTCAGACCGTCGGGGTCTAATTCTTCGCACTTGTGAGCGAGGGCGAGGGTAGACTCCTGAATCAGTTGCCAGCGACTTTTACCGCTCGGCATTGTCCGCGCGGCCATGCTACTGCTTTTATCAACGATCAGCGTATAGTCGCGGTTGCTCAGCATTTCGAGAGTCACCCTCATTTAACAGTTCAAGCAGCCATTAGAGTATTTTGCAGGGGCTGCCAGCGGAAGTAGCGTTCTCCTCCCATTTCGAGGACAACCTTGATTCTCGGTTCGAGTTTGTGCAAGTTGGTTAAATATTCCCGTTCTTGGCGCGAAAGAATATGTCCCTCGATAATCCACAAGACTAACCCTTTCGATTTTGGAGGAAGGGTGGCGAGATGGGAGGTGGCGATTCCCGGCACGTAGTAGCGGGTTCCAACCATCGCTTCTTGACCGATATTTTTCTTGCCTAAGTGGGGGGGACGAACGCCGTGAATGCCGGTGAGATAAGCAGCTAAGTCGCCTAATCCACGCGCCCCGAGCGAGAGGGTGACATAGCCTGCCGCTCGCAAGCGCCGTTGATAGCGCCCTTCAAATCCCCCTTCTAAGGGCATATAAGTAGCAAGCGCGCCCGACTGTTCGAGATCGCGGATAAAGGTTTTGCCCGTTGTCAGCAGTGCCATATCTTAATTTGGGTTTTTGAATGCTGTTTAGCAGTTCATTATATCCCCAATCTGAAGCCCTTTCTAGGCGCTGGCTCGATTCGCGCGATCGCTAGAGCTAGATCTATGGATCTCTTCAAAAAAATATCTAAGCTATTTCGGCTCGGAATAACTTGGCGATTTGCCTCGGGTGGCAAGCCCAAACCCGAGCCTTTCTTGGGAACCAAATTTCGATGGAACGTTCTAGAGTTATAGGAGAAGTTTTGCAAACATTATTGAAGTTTGTTTGAGGAGAGACAGGAATGACAGGATGGGTCAAAGTAGGAAGATGCGATCGCGTTCGAGCTATTGCACTAGCCGCTTCGAGTGCGACTTGCTTAATGTTCTGCGCGCAAGGGCAAGCTTTGGCGCAAGCGACTGAGAATCTTGTGAATCCGACTCGCAGCACGAGCGTGGAGGCAACGCCTGTTGCTCCTGCTGGCAATGTTGCGGGCGAAACTCCTATTGCACCCACCGGAAGCAATACCGGCGAAAATCCTATTGCACCGGCTGGCAATGTTGTGGGCGAGACTCCCGTAACGCCAGATAAGAATGCTGAAGCCAACCCCAATCCGTCCAGTACAGCACAATGGCCGGAATTACCGCCGCTGGATGCTGCGGCTTATTTGCCGGATGCTAAGGCGAGAGTCCGTCTGGAACTGCGCTTAGGAGAACGCCGCGTCTATCTCTACGAAGACGATAAAGTTACGGCGAGTTATCCGGTTGCGATCGGCAAGTCGAGTACCCCCACTCCGACGGGCGAATATAAAGTTTTTCAACTCATTGAAAATCCGATTTGGAAGAATCCTTGGACCGGACAAGTGACTGCACCGGGGGCCAATAGTGCTTTAGGATTGCGCTGGATTGGCTTCGCACAAATGTCGAATGGGATTATTGGTTTCCACGGTACGCCGACAGTTTCTTCTATCGGTCAGGCGGCTTCTAATGGTTGCGTGCGAATGCACAATGAAGATGTTGTCGCTTTGTTTTCCAAGGTGGAAATGGGAACGCCGGTTACGGTGATTCGCTAGCTTATTCCTTCTTCATTATTCCCTATTCTTCTTCCCAAAAACGTTGCAGTTGCGCGCGCCATGCTGCGATAAATTGTTCGCGTTCTGCGGCGGGTTGTTGCATATCGCCCATTACACCTTCGGCATAAAAGCGTTCGATGTTTTGCAGGGTGGCTTCGAGGGTTTGTCCTTGGAGTTTTGCGGCGTAAACAATCTGCCGCAGTTGTCCTTGAATGGATTGTTGGAAGAAGGGAGATAAACCGCTCTTGTGGAGGGAGATTAATTGCGCGATCGCCCCTTCAAAGTCTTCGCGATCGAGATTTTCCACGCGGTATTGAAACACGCCCCAAATCACCTCTTCACTCAGTGCATAGCGAACTGCTTGGGTTGTCTCGAAGTTGGCTTCTAAGATTTGCGCTAAGTAAGGTTTGGCTTCGGAGAGTGGGGCGATGGGAACGAGTAAATGCAACCAAGCGTTATCTTCAGAAAAAACGGCCAGCAAGCGCAAGGAATCTTGCTCGACTTGCCACGCATTGGGGCTGGAGTTGCGAACGACAGCGGCGGGAAAAAGGTCTTTTAAAGATTGGATTGTTGTTTCGGGAGTCATTTTAGTTATCCGTGAACGATGATTATTTCCTCAAGTCGATCGCTTGAAATCGGTCATCTTTATAATCTATCTTCTCGTTAAAAGTCTTTTAATCTCTCTTCCTTTTGAGGGGTAGGAGGCTTGAAATTCGTTCTTCTGCGCGGGGGAGATGAAGCGGGGATCGGTTGAATTGCCCTTCAATCTTCAACTGCGATCGCGAGTTTTGCCCCTTCGATGCGCCGTAAGCGATCCATGACAGCGACGACTTGACCGTGATTGACGCGGGTATCGGCTTTCAGTACGATTAAAGGGTTGGGTTGGGTGCCAAGTTGTTGGCGAACGAGGGTTTCGAGGGTTGCGAGGGTGGCGGGCTGTCGGTTTGCCGCGATCGCGCCGTTAGCATTAACGGACACCGTAACCTCGATCTCGTCTTGTCTTACAGCGGTAAGCGCACCGGGAAGATTGACTTCAAATCCTTGCGATCGCGTTAAAAATAAGCTCGAGACCATAAAAAAGGTCAAAATCGCAAAGATGACATCAATCATCGGTACGATGTTGATGGTTAACGGCGTTTCTTCTTCCTCCGGCAGGCGCATTCAAAAATTGTTTGGGCAATAGGGACAAGTTGAAACACCGTCATTCGGGATGCGGACGAAGAGACTCGAACTCTTACGCCAAAGACACTAGAACCTAAATCTAGCGCGTCTACCAATTCCGCCACGTCCGCAGAGGCTAAACCGTTTTTTATTCTAACACATTTATAGCGCGATCGCACTCTTGTTTGAGTGCAAGCTCGATCTCGGAATTTTGTAACAATTTGTATCGGGTTGCGTAAAATCAATGACTCCCGTCCGAGAACAATTTAGAACTCGGTGTCATCGCCATGCAATGCTTCGATAAAACTTCTGAAGACTGGGAGAGTTGGATTTGCCCGGATTTGGGCGCATACTGGAGACTCGCGCGCTATGCTAACAGCGATCGCATCGTCCTCAAACCCGCTTCCAGTCAATCATCGACCCAATCTGCGCCAACGTGCTTTTTTGTCTTCGACGCGATCGAAGGCTACGCCTTGCAATACTTTAACGGTCAAAATACCGTTCGACAAGTTCAAACTTACCTGCAACAAAAATTTCCCCACGCCGACTCCCATACTGTAACTCGGTTAATCGAACGATTAATCGCAGAAGGGATTTTAGCGGCGAGGATAGAAAGGGACGAAGTAGAAATTCCGGAAGTACCCACTCCGACAATTCTTAAACCCGGAGTGGAATGGCATTATAACCCTGACGGATACTGGATTTTGTGGAATCGAGAAGAGCGAACTTACCTCCAAGTTAGCCAGGAAGATAAAACCCTTATCGAGCAATTAGCGCTTCGTTCTAAAGCAGAAGTTCTCGCAGAGTTTGACCTTTCTGCGAGCGATCTTCAAGTCCTTTTTCAAAACTTGGCAATGGGAAGAATGCTGCCCAATCAGCAACCGATTAAGCGCCAACGTCGAAAATTCACCCCCTTTCAATTGCTTTACTTCAAACGTCCTCTTTTTAATCCCGATCCTTGGCTAAATCGCAAGATTGGATTGCTGCGTTGGATTTGGACGCGGGGGTTCGCGCTGGTGTTAATCGCGTTCCTAGCGGCATCATTAGCGATCGGAATCGACCGACGCGATGCTATTTTAGTGATGGGGCAAAACCTCATGCAAAGCAGCGGCGGTTCTTTCTTTATTCCCTTCGCTTTGCTATCAGTATTCGTCGTTACACTTCACGAACTTGGTCATGCTTTTACCCTCAAACATTACGGTAGAGAAGTTCCGGAAGTTGGGTTATTATTTATGTGCCTTTTTCCTGCCGCTTATACCGATACAACGGCACAATATTTGCTGCCGAAGTGGAAGCGAGTGCTAGTAGTTGGAGCGGGAATTTTAGTTCAAGTCACGATTGCTGCGATCGCGCTTTTGTTCTGGAATCTTGCTATCCCCGGAAGTTGGCTGCATAGCGCCAGTTACCTCTTAATGGTAGCCGCTTTATTCACCGTCGCAGTCAACCTCAACCCAATGGCAAAATTTGATGGCTATTACCTCGCTGTTGCAGCAACAGGAATCAATAATCTCAGGAATCGTGCTTTTCAACTGTACGTCAATCTCTTCACCGGGCAACCGCTCTTAGAAGAGGGTAAAGACAGGCTGATTTTAGCAATTTATGCACCCTTCAGCTTACTCTATATTTGGTCTGTTTTTGGATTTCTTTTCTACCGCTTATTTGACTGGACGCTAGTAAATATTCCAGCCCTCGGTGCGATGTTGCTCTTCACTTGGTTGCTTTATTACTTTGCCCCCGATTCAGAGTAAAGTCCACAGAGCGATTTAGCTCGACGAGCCATAAATAGGGCGGATATCAATTGCGCGACACTCTTCTTTAACTCAATCTTGTTAACCCTGCATCCTACTCTCAAAAAACTCAATTTGCTATGAATAACATACCGCTGAATTCTAGTCCCTCTCCAAAACCACAAACTTTTAAAGTTCTTCCTCCGCAACAGCGTTCGACTTTAGCACGTCCAACGGAACAATCCAACCCAATTCAACCCGCAGTAGAGCGCACTAATTCACCCCAAGAATCCCAGCCTAAAAAGAACTCTCTACTCGGTTTGGTGACAACAGCCGGTATTATTTTAGTCATTGGCGCGATCGGCTATATTCCTATTCCAAATTACGTTACAGGCGATACAGAAATTAGCAGCAGGATCAACAAACGCCAGCAAGTTACAATGCCCGTTTCTGGTCGTTTAAAACTCCATATCGGACCCAATCAGTTAATTCGGGAGAACGACTTAATCGCGGAAGTTGAAAGCGACGAACGCGACAACCAACGCATTACGAAAGAAGAAGAATTAGTGAAAGCGAAACAAAGTGTTTTTATCGCTCAACAGCAGTTGGAAGTCGCAAGAACTCGCCTCGGTTTCGCGCAGAATGGCGAAGCGATCGCGCGCGATCGCGCCAATCGCCAAGTTACCGACCTTCGCAATCCCGATACCGTCCCCCTACTGCGCCGTTTGGAAAGCGAAAAAGCGATCGTTCCCAGCGAAATCGGACAAATTGAAGCGGAAATTTTCTCGATCCAGGCAGATATGACTGGGTTACAAAACCAGTTAATTTTAGCAGATCAAAAGTTTCGCCGCTACGAATCTTTTAACAAAGATGGTATTATTCCCCAGAACGAATTGGAAGCTGTTTTGGAAAGAAAAAAAAGTTTAGAGTCGCAAATTCAGCAAAGGCAAGGATTAATTGCTTCTAAACAAAGTCAAATCCAACAGAAACAAGGTTCTCTCGCCGTAAAAGACGAACAAGTCAAGGAAGCGAGAAAACAAATGAGCGATACGCTCTATAATTATCAAGATGCGTTGACGCAAGCGCGATCGGACGTTGAAACGGCTCGACGGGAAGTTGAAAAAGAGCAAATTAACGTTCAGACGCAGCAGCAATACGTTCAGAAACTAGAAGAAAGTCTCGTTCAACTTCAAGGACAGCAAAACAACTTAAAGCTTTATGCCAATATCAGCGGCACGGCAACGAGCGAAAATTTAGATTTGTTAGAAAATAATAATTTAGAAATGGGCAAGGTCGTTTTAGATATTGTCGATATGCGGAATCTAAGCGCCGAAGTATTAATTCGTCAGGAAGATAAAGATTTTATCAAACCTGGTGCAAAAGTTCAGTTTGTCGAACATGGCGGAACGGTACGTTATAAAGCTATTGTGGAAGATAAAGGGATTTTGCCGGTGGTGAGAACGCCTGAAAAGCAACAAAAGCCGATGTTAAAAGTTATTATTACTATCGAAAATAAAGATATGTTACTAAGACCGGGAATGACAGGTTACGCGCATATCAAAACAGGAGAATTGCGAATTTATCAAAAAGTCGGACACGAGTTAAATAAGTTGTTTAATGTGGGTAAATATTTGCCTTGGATTCCGGGTTAGAAATAATGGGGAGTCGTGTAGAGGCTAGTTGCAACTCGCTGTGCTAAACTAGCCACGAGCTATTACCGATTATCTATGGCGCATCATATTGAAGTTCGAGTCAGCCCAGAAATTTTCGCGAGTAATATTCATCATATTCGCGATCGCGTCACTCCCGCGCAACTGTGCGTCGTCATGAAAGCGAATGCTTACGGACACGGACTTCGAGCTTTAGCACCCGTTGCGGTTGCCGCAGGAGCCGATTATATTGGGATTTGTACGAACCCCGAAGCCACTATCCTGCGCGAATTAGGTTTAACGGTTAAAATTTTGCGCTTGCGGATGGGATTCCCCGAAGAATTTGAAGAATCTATCGACGTTCTCGACATTGAGGAACAAGTCGGAACCCTAGAAGCAGCACTCTATCTTTCTGCTGCTGGAGTCCAACGTAACCGGAAAATTCCCGTTCATCTCAACATCGATACAGGGATGGGACGCAGCGGTTTTTTTTGCCACGAACTAGAAGAACTCAAAAAAGTTTGCGGTTTACCGGGCTTAGAAATTGTAGGAATTATGACTCATTTTGCTAGCGCAGATGGAAAAGATTTAGTATTTACCCACCAACAAATTGAGAATTTTTACAATCTGCGTCGGGCGTTAAGCGATTATCTTCCCGATAATATTTTGACCCATACTCACAATAGCGCTGCTACTTTTCGTCTTGGAGAACAGTGTAACAGTTTGGCGCGCGTCGGAGCAGCTTGTTATGGCGTTCGCACGTCACAAAATTTCCAAAACCCGTCGGAATTACAACCGGTAATGTCGGTAAAAACTAAAGTCGCTCAAGTCCGGAAAATTCCCGCAGGACGAACGATTGGTTATAGCAGTTTACATACCACGCAACGCGAGAGTTTAATTGCTTCGTTACCAGTTGGGTTTGGGGAAGGATATCCGCGATCGCTGTTTAATAAAGGTATTGTTTTGATTAAAGGCCATCGCTGTCCCGTCGTAGGGCGCGTTTCGCTTAATATTACCACTGTTGATATTACCGACGTTCCCGAACCCGTGAAGTGGGGCGATGAAGTGGTTTTAGTGGGCAAACAAGGGAACGAAGAAATTACCTTCGAGGAACTTGCCGACAAATTCGACAGCGTTCATACTGAAATTAATTTGATGGCGGGTTTTATGAATGAGATTGTCTATTCTTAAAAGTGATGCGCGTACTCGCGATTGTTAGTCCACGTTCTGTACGAATGATAGCTGCCTTTCGATTAAATTTTGTAGTCATACTCTCCCTTTCCTAAAACTTACCTTCGCTACCTATTTTATCAAATACAAAAAATGTTAGTTTATATCCTTTTGACTCAAACTAATTAACCCCAAAAATCCTTAAGAAATTGAACGGAAAAGTAAACAAAGAAAATCCTCTGCCAAGGGGTTCTAACAATTGTCCCACCTGGTCGGAAAAGTTTGCAAGCTGAGTTTTTCCGACAATAACTACGTCGTTATTGCGTAAAATAGGGTTAGTTTCTTCATTAATATTCTGCTCGAAATCGATGCGAATTTCTCTGCGCGAAACGGTTCCATCGGGGTTGAGGCGAACGAGGGCAACATCGCCGCCATCGCCTCGATTATTAATTCCCCCGGCGGCGAGAAGGGCTTGATTGAGCGTTGAATTGGGCGGAAGTTCTATTACTCCCGATCGCACGACTTCCCCAGCAACATTCACTTTAATGGCAGTCGGGGCAAAAGTCGCACTCGCTAGCAACGAAGCTTCTGCTGGATTTTGTTCGGTTGCTTGGGGAACGACAATCGTATCGCCGCGCTGTAAAACTGCATCTTGCCTTAAATCCCCTGCTTGCAAGAGTTCCCAGAGATTGAGTTCAAAAAATTGCTCGCCGGTTTTTGTCAGCCGACGCAGGCGAACGCGGCGGATATCGGCGAGGGGCTTGATTCCGCCTGCTGCTTCGATCGCGCGGGTGACGGTGGGGGGGTTGCTGGCGCGGGTTGCTTCCATAACGTGAGTTCCCGGGCGCGTAACTTCTCCAACGACGGCGACGGGAAAGGGATCGATATCTCGATTGCTAAAACTGGTTTCTACGGAGGCGAGATTATTATTAAGATCCACTTCTGTGGCAGTGGGAACGATAACAGTATCGCCATCGCGCAAGCTTAAATTTTGCGAGATATCTCCGTTTTGTAGGAGGGTGCTGAGGTTAGCGGTAAAGTTCTGTTCTCGCCCTTGATAAATGCGACGCACGCGCACTTGTTGCAGTTGTGCCGATCGCGTCGTTCCTCCCGCTTCTCCCAAGGCTTCTAGGAGGGTGGGAAAGGTACGCCCTTGACCGAGAACCACGGTATAGGTTCCGGGACGGTTGACTTCGCCAGCAACCGCAATCTGAATCGGACGAGTGCTAGTTAAACTCAGGGTAATAATTGGTTCGACGATGTAGGGGGCGTAGCGGCGGGATAGCAGGGCTGTTAGTTGCTGGAGGGTGAGATCCCGAACTTGAAGACTGCCGAGAATGGGGAGATTTAGGGTTCCGTCGAAAAGAACTTGATATTCGCCGCTATATTCGGGTACGTCGAAAATATCGATTTTAATGCGATCGCCGGTACCAAGGGTGTAAGGAGCATCGCTAGAACTGTTAGCGTTTGTTGGGGGTGCGGCGGGGGCTTCGGGAAACAGAGGAATTGCCGAGTTTGGCAGCGTGTTAGCAGAGGCGGTTGCAGGACTCAGCCCGATCGCGATCGTCAGACAAATTCCGCAATATTGTTTCCCAAATTTAGCAGCAAGCATCATCGAACAGTTATCAATTATCATTTCCCATTCATTCTTCATTGCCTCAGCGCGATCGCGATCTCCATTTAGGCTGAGGCTGTTGGGAGTCGTCGTCCTTAAAATAACGGTGGTAGTAAGTATACGATCCCGAACTATACTCATTCACTCCATTAGCAATTAAGCCCAAAGGAGACGACTGAGAGACTCTCAAACCATCGAGGACTTGTTTGAGGAGGGCGCGATCGGTTCTGCCCAGGCGGACGACTAACACCAAGCCATCAGCATGAGGAGTCAAAAACTTTGCATCTGCTAGCGCAAACAGCGGCGGCGTATCAAAAATAATAAAATCATAATCTTCGCGCAGCTTAACGATTAAATTTCGCATTTTCTGCGAAGAAAGCAAGCGCGTTGGGTCGGGGGGAATTTGACCGGCAGTAAGAATATAAAGATTGTCTTCAATCGGCGATCGCTGGATCAAATCATTGACATCAATCTCCATCGAAATCGCGTGGGAAAGTCCCCAAACATTGGGCAAATCCGTCATAACGTGGATTTGGGGGCGACGCAAATCGGCATCCACCAACAACACTTTCTGCCCCATCGCTGCGGCGGCTTGAGCGAGGTGATAAGAAGTCGTCGATTTCCCCTCCAACGGCATGGACGAGCTAATCGTCAAGACTTGCAGCGGGCGATCCGGACTGATAAACGATAGGTTGGCGTGGAGGGAGCGAAACGCTTCCAGGAAAGGGGAAGCGCGATAGCGAGGCACGGCGGGGAAAAAGACGGGAGATTTCTCCCCAGATCCCTCAGCCGAAGCGCTTTTTCGCCCGCGCGCTAAGAACGGTCGATCGCGACTCTCCCGGCGTTGCGGAATCAGCCCCAAAACGGGCAGCCCCAAACTTTCCTTAATCTCATCAAGAGAGTGCAGGCGAACGTCGAGTTTTTCAGCTAAGAGGGCAGCGCTTAGCCCTGCTAAAATACCGGCCATCGAAGCCACGAGCAAGCCCCGAGTGACGTTCGGTGAAATCGGTGCAGTGGGAAGCGGCGGCGCAGAAATCAGTTCCCAAGACATCGTGTGCTGCGCTGATTCGATCTGTAAATCCTCCTGAACCGAGAGGAAGCGATTTAAACTTTCGGTTGCGATTTGGAGTTGTCGCTCTAGGTCGGTATATTGACGAGTTAATTGCGCCATTTCCTGAACTTGCCGCGCGGTTTGTTGCTCGGCTTGCGCTAAGGCGTTATCCCGCACTGCCAGCACTTGTTTTTGGTTGGTGACTTCGATTAATTTTTGGGTGAGTTGCAAGCGAACGGGGTTAGGAGAAGCGCTCATCGATTCCGCGCGAGCGTTGGTGGCGCGCCCGACGACGGCGACGGCTTCTTCGTTTAATAGCGGCAGCAAATTATTGCGTCGCTTAGTCAGAGCGCGCATCACGGGGCTTTCGGGAGTAAAGCGCGCTCGCTCGATCGCCATTTTGGTTTCGATGTCTTGGAGTTGGTTGAGCAAGGTTTGGTAGCGGGGCGCTTCGCTAAGCGCGGAAACGGTCATGGCTTGGTCGAGGGGTAAGCCGAGTTGACCTTGAATGGTTTGGGAGAGTGATTCGGCTTGACTGAGTTCGGCTTGGGTATTTTGGCGATCGCCCCTTAAGGATAAAAGGCGATCGGAAACTTTCTCGCCTTGAGCTTTCGGATCCATGAGGTTATGCTGCTGCCGAAACCCTTGAACGCGAGCCTGCAAGCCATCGACGCGCTGTTTGAGGACGGGCAGTTGCTCTTCGACGAAATCTAAGCCTTTGCGGTTGCTGGTTTTTTGTTCGCGTTTCGAGTATTCAATAAAACCTGCCGCGAGGCGATCGAGTACGAATTTAATCCGTTGGGGATTGGTGTCGGTATAGGTTACTTCAATCAGCTTCGTTCCCTCAAAGCGTTCGAGCTTGAGGTTGCCCACGAGCATTCCGTAATCCATTTCTGGATACTTGGTTTTAATCGCGGCGACGATGGGTTCGAGTTGCGCTGGACTGCGAAGGACTTGAATTTGGGTGTCGTAGTCGAGGCGCAGCCCGAGTTGTCCGGCGAGGCGCTGACTGAATTGATCGAAACGTTCGTCCCCTGCGATTGGCTCGACGAGGAGGCGAAACTGACTTTGGTAGCGCGGTACTTCTCGTAAGACTTTAGAGGCGACTAGAGAGCCTACGGCTAGGGATACTGCTAAGAGCAATAACCAACGACGGCGCGCGATCGAGATTAATTGCCGGGGGTTTAACGACTCTTCGTTCTGCTTGGGGAGCGCGGGAGGATTGAGCGGTAGCTTTGGCGTGAGGGGATTGTCGTTGCCACTCGGGAAGGGAGGTTGGGGATTTGAGTTAAACACCATAGCACCCAAGAGGTAGAGTTTTGCGAAAAGAATTGCAAGGCGCGCCGTTTTCTGGAGATTTCATTCGCTCGAGGGATGCTGAGCCTCGAGGGGGTGAAATGCAGGGAGTATCATCCTTAATGATAGCGCTCTCGGTCGGCTCAGTTGCAGTCGGAGGGAGGATTTTTCTCTCGGTAGAACTCTTGTCCGATGGTGTAGAAAGAGGGCTGTTTGAACCGTCTCAACAGTTGCCATTTTCTGGGGTTGAGGAGAGAGTGCTTACTTGGTTCGACGCGAACTAAGGCTGTTTGGGTTGCTGCCTTTCGCCGTCGCGCGCGTAATCTCCTTGTAGCCATTCTTCGAGGCTCTGACTGGCAGCAGCGAGAGTGCTGGAGGATAGGGCAATCTGGAAGGTTTCTTGGCTCCATTGCGCGATCGCTTTTAACAAGGTTTTCCGAACGCGGCTGAGTTGCCGAGAGACTTGATATTGTTTTATATCCAGTCGCTCGGCAATCTGGGTTTGCATCAACCCTTGACAGTAATATAGCTGCAAAATTTCTTGACTTTCGGTATCGAGTGTGCATACTGCCTCGAACAACCAGCGGTTGAGGTCAGTCTGTCGTTGGCGGCGAAGGTTTTGTTCCTCGGATTCAATCCAAGTTTCGAGGAGGGAGGAATCAAGGGTTGCGGAAAGTTCCTCGAGGGGTTCGCGAGTATCGAACGACGATCGCGGTTCGTTGAGGGAGACTTGGGAGGGATAAAAGCGATTGCGGGCGAGGCTAGCGCATTCAAGCAGCCAAGTTTTGAGGGTTTCGGGACTGACGGTTTCGAGGGGGCGATCGCGATGGTATAGTGCTGCGATCGCGTCCCAAGTGGCCCAATCGGGGGCGTTGAGATGGCGCGTTCCACTGGCTCGGGTGGGTTGATAGACGGTTTTAAAACAAGTCCAAGCGAGTTGGTAACGCGAGATCGTCTCTTCGCTGAAACCCGTCTCCTGCAACACTTCCCGAAAACTGCGCTTGCTCAATTTGCGCAGCAACCCCCAATCGCTGCACAAATCGACTTCTCCGGATTGTCGCAGCGTTTCTTGGATTCTGCTGCGAAAGGCAACGCGGGCGTAATCGTCCAAACTGCTAGAGCGTTCGGGATCGTAGCTTTTGAGGATTTTTGGCGTTGATGCGATCGCAATTTGGAAGTAGTCGGCTACCTGATAATTGGAATCAAAGAAGGCCACTCGACTCGAAATTTTCAGACTGTCGCGCATTTTTTTCGCCACCCCATAACAGGTTTCTTGCAAATAAGCCGAGAGATGAGCGATCGCTAAGCGTGCAGTTGGACTGTTGGGTTTATCCTGCCAAACTTCCTGCCAGTAATTCGTCCAAAACTGGAGCGGCGGTGAATTTTCTCCCCTTTCTGCTTCGTATTTCGCGATGCAGCGCATTATACTGCGTCGTAAAGGCGGATCGCTCTGCCAGCCTCGAGGGCGATCGCCATCGAGTCGCAGAAAAGTAGAAAAGATTTCAACTAGATCTCGACGGGAATACATGAATAGCGAACGAGAAACAGTTATTAGTTATAATTCGTAATTCGTAATTCGTAATTCGTAGTTCGTAGTTCGTAGTTCGTAGTTCGTAATTCGTAATTCGTAATTCGTAATTCGTAATTCGTAATTCGTAATTCCCCATTCATAACTCATAATTCATAACTCATAATTCATCATTCATAATTTCCCCATTCATAACTCATAATTCATCATTCATAATTTCCCCATTCATTATTCATTATTACGCGCTCGCGGGTTGAAATATTCGCTCAATCCTTCTCCTAACAAAGATAACCCCGTTACCATCAGCGTCATTGCCAAACCCGGATACAGCGCCGTCCACCAAATCCCCGTCGGTAAAGCATCCAGCGCTAATTTCAAATCGTGTCCCCATTCCGGGACTTCTTCGGGCAATCCCAATCCTAAAAATCCTAAGCCGCCGAGGATAAAAATCGCATTCGCGGTATTGAGGGTAAAAAGGACGGGAATGCTTTGCAGGACGTTTAGGAACAAGTAGCGAGAGAGAACGCGCGCCGGAGATGCACCGAGTGCTTTTGCGGCTTCGATGAACAATTCGGTCTTAACGCTGGTGGTTTGGTTGCGGACGACGCGATAGTATTGGGGGATGAAAGAGATGCTCACTGCGATCGCGGCGTTCAATATTCCCCGCCCCACCACAAACGCCAGGGTCATGGCTAGCAACAGTTTCGGGAACGCATAGATGCTATCCATCACGAACAGCAACACCTTATCCAACTTCCCGCCTAAATAGCCGCTAATCAACCCCAACGGTACGCCCGCCAGCAGCGATAGCGTCGTCGCCAGCAGCACGACTTGCAGGGCAGCCTGCGCCCCAAATAGCGTTCGCGAAAATACATCGTAGCCTTGTCTAGAGGTTCCGAACCAATGTTCCGCACTCGGCGCTTGACTGATGGGATTGCTTAAGGATTCCCTCGGATCTTGCAACCATCCCCAAGCTTGAAAGGCCGAACCAAAAACGGCAACAATAACGAAGAATAGAGTAATTATCAGCCCGATGATGGTTAACTGAGTGGAAAGCGTCGGGCGACTGAACCAGGACAATAGGCGCGGGAGGGGTTTGGAAACGGCCATGCAAGATTTGGGGAAGCGGAATTTTTAAGGCGTAACGAGCTTACGCATCTTAATTTTAGGGTAAGAGCATTGAATTGCCGACCCTTTCTTATACCAGTTTCCCGAGTTTGGACGACACATCTTGACGCTGAAACCTCTAGCCTATCTAGGCTTCTTCATTTTTAATTTTTAATTGGTATTAATCTTGCTGAATTTTGAATTAATGCGCAACGGTTGCTCGTTCTTAAAACTGCTCGCGAGGCTAATGTCGATTAAAATCAAATCGGGGAGAAGTTCGCTGTTGCGTTTTACTTCTCCCCGATTATTTGACGGGCCTGGAGGGACTCGAACCCCCGACCTTGTGGTCCGTAGCCACACGCTCTAATCCACTAAGCTACAGGCCCCGATTTCGTTGTTTAGTCAACGATTTATAATAATAGCGCAACCTCTACTCATAATGCAAGATCTTTTTGGAAATTTAACGCATATCGACGATCGCGGTCAGGCTCAAATGGTGGATGTGTCGGCGAAACCGGCAACCCGTCGGGAAGCGATCGCGGCGGGGCAGGTGCGGATGCAGCCCGAAACCCTAGAAGCGATCGCGGCGGGCAATGCCCCAAAAGGCGATGTTTTAGGCACGGCTAAGCTCGCTGGAATTATGGCAGCCAAACAAACGGCGCAATTAATTCCCCTCTGCCACACCATCCCCTTACATAAAGTCGAAGTCCAAATTCAGCCCAATCCCCAGCTTCCCGGCTACGAAATCCAAGCCACAGCCGTCACGAAAGCGGAAACGGGCGTAGAAATGGAAGCCCTCACCGCTGTTACGATCGCCGCCTTAACCCTTTACGATATGGCTAAAGCCCTCGATAAAACCATGCAAATTGAAAACATTCGTTTGCTGAAAAAAACCGGCGGTAAATCGGGAGATTTCGTCACAGAAGCGCCTTGAGGGGTAGCTCGGACTGGTACAATAGATCGATAGCTCGATTAAACAATCTTTGCGAACTCCCAGCGCTGTATCACGGCCTTAGCTCCTGCGAGCGTCATGCACTGAAAGTTCTACCCCCTGACAATTATTCGCTAGAGCGCTGATTACTGATAACTGAATCGGTGTTCCCTAACAACTCACAACCCATTCACTGAATAACTGATTACTGACTATGCCTCCCCGTTGGCCTCGCGAACCCGACCGTAAAGATCCAGCCTATCGCCGCTTGGACGATCGCATGAACTTTGCGATTCATGTTGCCACCTTTGCCGCTTTTAACTCGGGCTTGTGGTTTTTCTATCTGTTTGCTCATTCGGATTGGGACTGGACGAAGTGGGTAACGGGCGTTTGGGCAATCCTGCTTTTAGCCCACTTGATTTATATTGCCGCGATCGCGGATTATTCTCTGGAGAAAAATGGCTAACTCTAACGCTAGCGAAGCTCTCGAAGCTTTAGCTGCTGAAATTGGTGAAAATATTTATATCGATGTGGCGAAATGGCATCTGTATCTAAGCGATGCCCATCTTCATACGACAGTCGCCGATCGCACTTCATCCCTGATTGAGGACGATAGCATTTCCGAAGCAGCCGTCCGCAAAATCTTACAAGCGATCCCCGTCCAACTTGGCGGCGGAAAAGCAGAACTTCCCCTCGCCGATCTCGTTCCCACCTCGGGAGTCTCCCGGTTGGTCGAAATCCTTGAGGATTATCGGGATAAATTGTAAGCAATCATGAAGGAGCGGAAAAATATCGCACTGATTTCAGTTCACGGCGATCCCGCCGTTGAAATCGGTAAGGAAGAAGCAGGCGGGCAGAATGTCTACGTGCGTAAGGTTGGGGAAGCACTGGCTCGTTTGGGCTGGACGGTTAATCTCTTCACCCGCGCCACAGACTCCGCCCAACCTAAAATTATCGAGCATTGCCCGGGGTGTCGCACAATTCGCTTGGTAGCAGGTCAGGAAAAGTTTATCCCGCGCGACAATATCTTTGGCTATGCGGGGGAGTTTGTTGAGAATTTACTCGCTTTTGAAAAAGAAAACCAGATCGAGCATCAACTTTTTCATACCAACTATTGGATTTCCGGCTGGGTGGGGCTACAGCTTAAACAGCAATTATCGCGTCCGATGGTACATACTTACCATTCCCTGGGAGCGGTGAAGTATCGTTCGATCCAAAAGATTCCCGCCATTGCTAACACTCGCTTGCAGGTGGAAAAAGACTGCTTGGAGCAATCGAATCGCACCATTGCCACCAGTCCTCAAGAACTCAATCATATGCGCGCTTACGTCTCGAAGTTGGGGAATATTGAAATTATTCCTTGCGGGACGGATATCGAGCATTTTCAAGCGCTCGAGCGCGTTGTAGCTCGAGAAAAATTGGGGATCGCCACCGATGCTAAAGTAGCGTTTTATATCGGGCGGTTCGACGAACGCAAGGGGATTGAAACCCTCGTGCGCGCGATCGGGCGATCGCAGTTTCGCGACGATCCGCATTTAAGCCTGATTATTGGCGGCGGATCGCGCCCCGGACACAGTGACGGAGAGGAACGGGAACGGATCGAAGCCATCGTTGAGGAATTGGAATTAGATGAGATCGTAAGCTTTCCCGGACGCATCAGCGACGAGGATTTACCGCTTTATTACGCTGCTGCCGATGTTTGTGTCGTTCCCAGTCACTACGAACCTTTCGGATTGGTGGCGATTGAAGCGATGGCGAGTGGAACGCCCGTGGTGGCAAGCGATGTCGGCGGATTGCAGTTTACCGTTGCCAGCGAACAGACGGGTTTGCTCGTACCGCCTAAAGATGATGCAGCGTTTGCCGCTGCCATCGATCGCATCCTCGGAAACCCCGAATGGCGCGATCGTCTCGGCAGCCAAGCGCGCAAGCGAGTTGAAGAGAAATTTAGCTGGGATGGGGTCGCCGAACAACTCAGCGCATTATACCTTCAAATTTTAGCCGATACCTAATAAATTGCCCTTCTGGGCGCGATTTTGAGAAATCAAAAATAAATGGGGATCGCAGGTGAATTTTCTTCACCTGCGATCCCCTCTCATTGCATAAAAATTAACAGGAGAGAAACACCATCAGAGCCAAGCACCGAAAGCAGCAATTAACAGATCGCGCCAAGTGGCTTTGGATTATTGGTTCTATCGGAATGAGTCGTTGCGCAAGACGCAAGCTGGTATTTAACGATGTTGGCGAGTTCTTGTAGTTGACCGATCGCTTCAGCCCCTTCAAGTTTCATTAACTCGCGATCGTCGCGCATCTCCGTCCAAGTGATGCCATAGTCGGAAACTAAGAAGCGAATCAGATGATTTTCCCCCAAGCTGACCATAAACGAAGCGCTGGTCATGAGATCGCCACAAGTGTAGCAAGACGCGAGATAGCCTCGATTTTCTAAAACCGTTGCCAAAGCTTGGAGGTTCATTACCAAGTCTTTAACAAATTGTCGGTGTTGTTGTGCAAGTCTGAGAAACACGTTGTTTGTCCTCCAAACACCACTGTGTTATTGTAAACCCTCTTAACACTTTTTTAAGATTTTAACCTGTCGCGAGAGGGATGGCAGTATTCATAAAGCTTTTAAACTCGACAAACCGTTTGTGATGAGCTTTTACTTTGAATGCCTCCTCTCTCACCTTAACGTTACAATCGCGAGATTGGCAGCCTTTATAAGAAATTCAAGTAAGATATTCAACTTTCTTGACAAATTGTGAAATTTGTCATTTCCTCAACGCTTTAAACCCCAGAAGTACCGCCCCACTTGGCTTTCAAGTTCTTGGATGGTGCGAGCCGAGACTTCGGAAACGATCCCAACCTGCCTTAAACTGTCGTTTCAGCCTCGAGGTAAGCGCAGTCAGTCTCCTCGCTAAAGCAAACAAACGTTACGCACTCTAAGGAATTGTGCTGGGATTGGAACTGGCGAACGACAGAAAACGCAATCCTAGCAGCTTGGGGAATTGGATAACCGTAAACGCCGCAACTGATTGCCGGAAACGCGATCGTTTTTACCCCATTTTCGAGCGCCAACTGCAAGCTGGAGGTATAGCAAGAAGCCAGCAACTCAGCCTCCCCGTGGTTTCCGCCGCGCCAAACCGGGCCGACGGTATGGATGATATATTGAGCAGGTAAATTGTAACCGCGCGTAATTTTGGCACTTCCCGTCTTGCAACTGCCCAGCGTGCGACATTCTGCCAGCAATTTGAATAATTGATAATTGATAATTGACAATGGATAACGTCTTGAATAATTGACAACGTTCGGAGCCGTTAATTGCTCTGTTAATGCCTAGTTTTTTTGCTACATTACACCGCTTGTTGGGCAGCGCTGAACGAGATTTGGAGATTTGGAACCGCCGAAAACCCGGATTCAGAACCGATTTTTTAGCTTTCGAGAGAAGGAATGACCCAAGGCTAACCCTTCAACTTATAACTCCCTCAACGTTGTCCATTATCCATTATCAATTGTCAATTCGTTCGGCTCCTTAAATTGCCCCTTTTTGTTGCAATTTTTTTTTGACAAAACGACTTGACAATGGTATTATGGCATCATGGGAAAATGTGCCGCCCTGTAGGGGGTCTTTTCAAGAATCGGCTGCCCCATCCTCAACCTTTTAACCTCAACAGATAGCAAGCTTTATAGGGTGCAGAGCGTCAAGCGTAGCCCGCGCCTAAACTGACTGCGATCGCGCCTTAAATCCTGCCTAAATTGACCCTTTTTGTTGCAATTTTTGCTTGACAAAATGACTTGACAAGGGTATTATGGCATCATGGGAAAATGTGCCGTCCTGTAGGGGGTCTTTTCAAGAATCGGCTGCCCCGTTGTCACACTTTCAACCTCCTCCCTCTCCTCAGAACCTGCCTAGATGCCGAAGGGTTTGCTAGACTGGAAGGACGAGAGAATTACCATGAAACTCATCCTTACTGCTCCTAACCCAGAACTTTTTGCCGCTTTTCAGGAGTCTTTTTTTTATCTTCCGAATGTCGAAATTGCCAACAAACGTTTTGAGGATTTAACCCAATACGATTGCTTAGTCAGTCCGGCAAACTCTTTTGGTATGATGGATGGCGGGATGGATAAAGCAATTCTTCGCTTTTTCGGCGATTCGTTGATGATTCGAGTGCAACAATACATCTTAGAGGAATATCTGGGCGAACAGCCTGTTGGGACATCATTCATCATCGAAACAAATCATCTCAAGTATCCTTTTCTCGCCCATACGCCTACTATGCGCATCCCAATGTCAGTTGCGGGAACGGATATTCCCTATGTAGCGATGTGGGCAATGCTGTTAACCGTTCGATGGTACAACCGAGATAAAGAACGGAAAATTGAAAGTGTTGTTTGTCCGGGTTTGGGAACGGGGATTGGGAGAGTTCCCTATCGAGAAGCAGCAAGGCAGATGGCTTTAGCTTACGATAATTTTGTCTATCCTCCCAAATATCTTAATTGCTTTGTTGCCGCCGAACGGCAATTACAAATTTGGGAAGGCGGCGAAAAGTAGGGAGGTTGTATACAACCTCCCTACTGCCGGAAACTCCTTAAAAAACAATTTTAGGACGCACAAAAACATAGCCCGCATTTTTAATCTTTTGATTGGAAACTTTGGCATTATACGGGCGCTGACTGGGTTGGGATGAGTCCCAAATTACGGGCGGCAATCCGTTTTTTTCGAGGACGGAACCGATTAGTTCTCCGGTGGTTAAGTGGGAGTCGTCAACGAGATTATAAATGCCATTTAAATCATGGCGCAAGGCAAAATCGATCGCGCCGACAATATCCTCGATATGAATCCAATTACTCGCATCCGTACCATCTCCAGGGCGAGTTAATCCCGCCGCACGCCCAAAAATTCGCACCAGTTCGCGTCCTTCGCCGTAAATTCCCCCCAAACGCAGAATACAAGCGTTGCAACTGGAATTCAAAAGCGTTTCTTCGGTTTGCGCGAGAATGCTGCCGTTATTGTTGGCGGGGGCGAGAGGGGAGGTTTCATCTACCCATGCTCCGGCGCGATCGCCGTAGACGGCATAACTGCTGGTATAAATCACTTGGCGAATGCTGGGAAAGTCCGGCAGGAGGGAGACGAGGGTTTTAGCAGTAGCGAGATAGGTTTCCTCGTAGGATGCACTTCTTGCGCCAATTGTCAAGAGGATAGCATCGCGATCGCGCAGTACCGATTGTAAGGCTTTGGGGTCGTTGCCGCGCGCAATTTCAACTTGCGACGCGATCGCTTCCAGGGAAGGAATGCGACTCGGTGTTGTCGTCGTCACCGCCACTTCAACATCGCCCGCTTGCTGCCAATGGCGTGCGACTGCCGTTCCTACATAACCGCAACCGATAATTGCAACTTTCATCATTAAATTAAAACCCAAAATTTAGAGTAAATGTGCCGTTTAATTCTTAATTCCCGTAGAACCAATTCCCTGAATAAATTGACGCTGACCGAGCAAAAATAGTACGATAACAGGAACGGTTGCAATAATAATCGCAGCCATCAATAACGACCAACTGCTCGTAAATTGCTCCTGAAATTCTGCAAGGGCAAGTTGAACCGTTTGTAACTCCGGGCGAGTCGTAAAAATCAAAGGTTTAAATAAGTCGTTCCACTCCCCAATAAAGGTGAACAAAAAAAGCGTTGTTAATGCCGGACGAGCCAGCGGTAGCATGACTTTCCAAAGAATTTGCAAGCGGTTTGCACCATCTAATGCGGCTGCTTCTTCGAGTTCGATGGGAATCGTGGAAAAGAACTGTCGCATTAAGAAAATGCCAAATCCGTTAGCAGCAGTTGGCAAAATTAATGCCCAATAAGTATTGATTAAATGCCCCAACTTTAAAACCAAAAAAATAGGAATCACTAAAAGCTGGAACGGAATAACTAAAGTCGCCAATACTA
Organism: Oscillatoria sp. FACHB-1406; assembly: GCF_014698145.1. Taxonomy (NCBI): domain Bacteria; kingdom Bacillati; phylum Cyanobacteriota; class Cyanophyceae; order Oscillatoriales; family Oscillatoriaceae; genus Oscillatoria; species Oscillatoria sp. FACHB-1406. The sequence goes on from NZ_JACJSM010000023.1 coordinate 90,493, forward strand.
ACAACAAAATTGCTTGTTTGCCTTGAAACTGAAGCCGTGCTAAAGCATAGCCTGCTAAAGAAGAAGTAACAATCTGAAAAGCGGTGACAGCGAGAGCAACTAAGGTAGAATTCGCAAACGCGAGAATAAAGTTCCCGCGCTCCCAAGCTTGGCGGTAGTTTTCAAGAGTTAGAGAACTAGACGTAAAATTAGCAGTGGCAAAAGTTGCGGGAGGAATCAGAGAATAGAAAAAGACGATCGCGAGGGGAAGCAGAACGACGATCGCGCCAAAAAGGAGCAAGACGAATAAGAGGATTTTTTTAAAATTCAACCGTTGGCTCGCAACAGTCATAAGAGGCTTATTTTTAACAAAATTGGGCAGAATATTTCATTATCTCACAGTCGGCTCTTCAGCTTATTTGGGAATTATGAATTTTTTTGAATATTCTGTAGCGGGACTAGCGTATAACAATTTAATGAAAGCATTAATGAGAACAAAATTTTCGGAGGATGCGACTGATGAATTTAATTTCGAGATTGGTGCAAACTGCTTTGGTAGCGTGCTGTTTGAGCATTTTAGCGCTGTTTTGGGCGGGCGATGCTCGGGCGGCAACGAACCAGACAGCGACAGCAGTTATTTACAGCACCTCTAACCCTTCCGAACGACTAGGAGCGGCGACGTTTTCGCCGACAGAGGGGGGATTGCACATTAGCGTCGTTTTGGATAACGCTGCCTCGGGAGAACGCGGCTTCCACATTCACGAAGTCGGCAGTTGCGAGGATGGCGGTATGGCGGCGAAGGGACATTTCAACCCCAATAATACGAAACACGGCTATCTGTTGCAGGATGGCATTGAGAATGCCCATGCTGGCGATTTAGGGAATATTACGATCGCGCCGGATGGGACGGGAACGTTGAATTTAACACTTGCCGATTTGAGCTTGGATGACGGCAAGTATGCGGTGCGCGGGCATAGTGTTATTTTGCACGAGAAAAGCGACGATCCGACCGCTCAACCCACGGGAAATGCAGGCGGTAGAATTGGCTGCGGGATTATTGATTGAGCGCGAATATCGCTTTAATACCAGTTCTCATTGATTTTGCACTATGCGCACCAATTAGGGCAGAGCATTGGTCATTGGTGTCAACTTAAGCACGAGTGTTTGTTATAGCGTCATTCCAGCCCTCTCCCAGGGTTGGCTACGGTGTACACATAAGCGATCGAATCTAGCATGACGGTTGAAGATCCCCCCTGGCCCCCCTTAAAAAAGGGGGGAACCGGATTCAAACCCTTAATAAATCTAGGTTTCTTCATTTTTAATTTTTAATTTTTAATTCCCCCCCATTAAGACTAATGCAGCCAGCGCGCTCGGAAACTGCGAGCGTCGATGTGGCAGAGTTCGGGGTAGACGCTGTAGCGCCCCAAACCTCCCGACCACCAGGGATCGAGAGACCAATAGAGTTGGTTGCCGCTGAGACTTTCGCAGACGAAATCGATCGCGTCGCCGACTAAGTGGCGGCTGTAGGTTGCGCCGCCGACAGCGCGGTTGATGTGGGGGGGACGATACCAACTGGTGACGATTAAAGGATATCCTAGGCGATCGCGCGCGCGTTGGGCGAGGCGAGCAATTCGGACAACGGCATCGACAACTTCTTGGTTGGGGGGCATCCGCGTTCCGCCCTGAGTGGCTTCCAACCAACTGAAGTTCCCGTCGGGGATGATTGAGAGCGAGAGTTGGATGTTATTGGGAGTCCATCGCTCGGGGCGACGCGGAATCAGGACGATGGGTTTGGGGGCGGTTTGGGGTTTTTCGCGATCGAGGCGTTTGAGATCTTCGGCGAGGGAGTCGATCGCGCGATTTCTCGTTTCAAAACCGCGCCACAGTTGCACCAGGCGGATTAAAGCTTCGCGCTGATGGTCGGTTTCCTTGTAAGCTTTGGGGATGCGGCGCAGAAAGGCGAGCAATTCGCGATCGAGTTGGGCGGCGACTTGTTGCAGGGCGGTGGAATTAACCGTCGTATTCAACAGGTTCGCATCGATTCCGAGGGAGGAAAGGGCGGCGGCGCGAGAATCTAAGTTACGCCATAAACGAACGACTTCCGTGAGGGCGTTGCGTTGGCTGGGGAGGTTGCTGTAATACTGGGGAACGCGCTCGACAAAGGCAATTAGGGCGGGATCGTAAATTTTTGAGCCGAGATCCGGCGAAGTGTCTTTGGCGAGGGAAACGATCGCGTCGGAGCGGGATTCTAGTCTGCGCCAGAGTTGCGTCGCACGCAGCAAGGCTTCGCGTTGGTGGGGATAGCCGCTGTAGTAGGGCGAGAGGCGCTGCACGAACTGCTCGAGCAGTAAGTCCAGTTGGGATTCGCTGAGGTTGATGGGGTAAATATTCGCGTCCCGGGCGAGGGAGGCGGTGGTTTGTTCGACGGTATCGAGCTTGCGCCAGATGCGGACGACTTCGAGGATGGCTTCGCGCTGATGGGCTAAACCGACGTAGTATTGAGGAATGCGCTCGATGAAGGAAAGGAGAGCGCGATCGAGGTAGGAAAGGTTTTGGGGCGCTTGTTGGCTGGGGAAGTCGGTTTCGGCATCGCTGAGGTAGGCTTGGATGAGTTGGGCGCGATCGCACGGTGCTAAGGTTGCGATCGTATCGTCTTGAAGCCGAACGCCATCCGCTACCCGTTCTAAGAAGCGATCGGCATACTGTCCCTTTTCTGCATCCCAAATATCGCCGGTCTGCCAGCCCTGCTCTACTAGATTGTCCGTCAAGGCGCGAATCGTATTGGCGGCATACTGAACCTGTTCGGCAAAAGTATCCACCCTCTCCGGCGCGACTGTGCCTGTGGGCGAAATGCCCAAACCCGTTTCCCCTACATTGCCGAGGGGGGGCGAATGATGCACCCGATCGAGGGCTGCGAGGATCGGCTTGTGGATGCCCGTGCGTTCTGCTTCTAATAGGTAATAGTAATTGCGTTGGTCTGGTGATAATCTCGCCATACTTGTCTGCTTTTAGCGACAAACTCCAGTTTAACCTTTCCTCGCCACCCCTCGATAGAAATATCCTAAAAACTTTGGCGTATTTTCGATATACTCCCGCTCGATTTCTTCGATTTTAAAGTTGGCTTCCTCAATCAGGCGAGTTATATTTCGGTTCAAATTGCAACCGGCACCGAGCCGTTTTTGGATGGGGTTGAGGCGATTCTGCCACACTTGTACGTCGCGATCGGGGCTTAACCCATGCTCGACAAAAAAGAAACGCCCGTCGGAATTGAGAACGCGATAAATTTCCCGCAAAGCAACCTCAACTTGAGGAATACTGCACAGCGTCCACGTACAAACCACGCTGTCGAAGCAGTTATCTTCCATCGGTAAAGATTCCCCGCTTAATTGACAAAATTCCACTTGTATGGGAGAGCGATCGATTCGTTTTTGTGCCAACTGTTTCATTGTTAGATTTGGATCGACTGCGACAATTTTTTGAATTGTTTTTGGGTAGTAAGAAAGATTTAAACCCGTCCCAAAACCAACTTCTAAAACTTTTCCTTCTACTTCTTCTAAAACGGTTTGTCGGTAGCGAGCGAGCGCAGAACTCGACATACTCAAGTCGAGAAGGCGAGGAAAGATGAATCGATCGTATAAATTCATTAGGTTCTGAGAGAGAGGGAGAGCCGCTTTAAGTCTCTGTTATTTTAATATAATTGGGTTGAGAACGGACGCGATCGCACCATTGCTGAATGGCAGGATACGAACTCAGATCGAATCCACCTTCGGGGGCAACGTGGGTATAAGCAAACAGTCCAATATCGGCGATGCTGTAGCGTTCGCCCACAAAAAACATTCGGGCGGATAAATGTTCTTCCATAATATCTAAAGCAGCGTAACCTAACTTTCGTTTTTGCGCGATCGCGTCCCGATATTCTTCCTCTTTCTTTAACTCGGTTATCCAAAATCGAACCGTAGCAATATTAGGTTCGTGACTGTATTGCTCGAAAAAAAGCCATTGCATAACCTGCGCCTTTTCCAAGGAATCTTCCGAAAAAAAAGGCGTACCTTCACTGAGATAGTAGAGAATGGCGTTGGATTCTGCTAAATAGCATTCTGGCGCAATTTCAAAAACGGGAATTCGTCCGTTCGGATTTTTCTTCAAAAATTCTGGCACGCGCGTTTCTCCTTCAAGAATGTTCATTTCCACGCGCTCGAAAGTAATTCCCAGTTGATTTAGGAGCAATCTGATTTTGTAGCCATTTCCAGAGGGAAGGAAATCGTAAAGTTTGTACGTCATTGTTGTATTAATCGAGGTATTTTATTCTAAAAAAAATATTTTAACGTTTTTGATTTTAGCCTGAAAGTTATTAAAATGGCAGCATTAATTCAAAAGCTTTACACTTCTTCCAATCGAAGAATTGAAGAGGCTTACGGCTGAGCGCGCCAACTGATGAGAAAAAGTTTGAATCGCTTTCGATCGCGGGAGAAAGAAAAGTTGAGGGATTGAGAGATTGAGTGCGGGTAGAAATACGGTACGATTTTCCTGATACGATAGACCAGTACGATGGAGGTCGAAAGCGCTTGAAGAACTTAGGACTCGGAATCGCGATCGCGGGCAGCGGTTCTGCAACCCCAACTCAGGTACTCAGTAACGACGATTTGAGCCGGATTGTCGATACATCGGACGAGTGGATTAGTTCCCGCACGGGCATTAAAAACCGGCGCATTGCCAGTAACGAGGAGTCTCTGGCGGATTTGGCGGCGCGGGCGGGGCAAAACGCGATCGCGGCGGCAGGTTTGGCGGCGGACGATATCGATCTGATTATTCTGGCGACTTCCACCAGCGATGACTTATTCGGAACTGCCGCCCGCGTCCAACACCTCATCGGCGCAACGCAAGCCGCAGCTTTCGATCTCACCGCTGCTTGTTCGGGGTTCGTGTTCGGGTTGGTAACGGCTTCTCAGTTCATTTATACTGGCGCGTACCGCAATATTTTGTTGATTGGGGCGGATATCTTATCGCGCTGGGTGGATTGGAACGATCGCGCGACTTGCATTCTCTTCGGCGATGGTGCGGGGGCAGTCGTCTTGCAAGCGAGCGATCGCGATCGGCTACTCGGTTTCGCCCTCTCGAGCGATGGCAGCCAGAATCAAGAACTCAACCTCGCCTACCAAGCGCAACCCAACCCTTTAACCGACAATATTACCACCAGTACGGGCGGCTATCAGGCGATTACGATGAACGGGCGCGAAGTCTATCGTTTTGCCGTCGCTAAAGTGCCGGATATTATTTCTAAAGCTTTGTTCCGCGCCAACCTCGAGGCTAGCGCGATCGATTGGTTGTTACTGCATCAAGCCAATCAAAGAATTTTGGATGCTGTCGCCTCGCGCTTGGATATTCCCTCAGAAAAAACGATTAGCAATCTCGCCAACTACGGCAATACTTCTGCGGCTTCGATTCCGATTGCCTTGGATGAAGCGGTGCGATCGGGCAAAATTAAACCCGGAGATACCATTGCTGCTTCGGGCTTCGGTGCGGGCTTAACGTGGGGCGCGGCGATTTTTCAATGGGGCAAGGAATAAACGAGAATCCAAAAGCGCAAGTCATTTTGGAGACGGATGGCGAGGTTATCTTGTACAAAGACTTTTTCAATCTGGACGAGCGCGATCGATTATTTCAAGCGCTTTATTCCGAGATTATCTGGCAACAGGAAACCATTCAACTCTTTGGCAAGAAATATCAAGTCCCAAGACTGATTGCTTGGTACGGAGACAGGGATAAGGTCTATACTTATTCTGGGATAGCACATACTCCTCAAGCTTGGAATTCTACTCTATTTTTAATCAAAAACCGATTAGAAACTCTTTTGAGAGCCAAATTTAATAGCGTCCTCTTAAATCTTTATCGGGATGGTCAAGATAGCATGGCTTGGCACAGCGACGACGAACCGGAGTTAGGCAAAAATCCTACAATTGCTTCTGTCAGTTTTGGTGCAACTCGTCGCTTTTCTTTGAAACACAAACATATTAAAGAGAGAAAGGTTGAATTGGAATTGTCATCAGGAAGTCTTTTATTAATGCAAGGAGAAACCCAGCATTATTGGAAACATCAAATCCCGAAAACTAAAAAGCCTGTGGGTGCTAGAATTAATTTAACTTTCAGGACAATTCAATAATCTTAAATTTGTATAGTGCTATTTGATACGTGAATGTCCGTTTATAAGCGCACCAAAGTCTTATACCAATTCTCAGTTACGATGCACTAAATTTTTCGTCGTAGGGGCATAACATTGTTCATTGGTGTAAGTGGCTGTTGCTCTCAATCAAAGATAGGAGAAAATCTCAGTTGAGATGGTTTTTCGAAGTTTATACTATGTAGCTAAAGCAATTGTTCGAGGAGAAAATCCCGATGTCGTCCTTTATTTAGCCGAGCGAGCTAAACTGTTTGGTCTCATTAAAGCCGAACGTAAACGACATCGAGAACGAGAGGCTCTCTCTCAATCAATCTGGGAAGCTGTTCCCTTAAGTTGACACCAATTCTCATTGATTATGCCCTCTTCGGGAATCGTGCAAAATCAATGAGAATTGGTATTAGCTGGTGGGCAATGCCCACCCTTGTATCTTGAGAGGTAGATAAGTAGACCGTCCCACCCTAGGTAATCAAGACCGTTTGTAGCTTGGTCGCTTATGCTCAAAGAAGGCGGGGA